>NZ_JBHXSO010000014.1:0-94322 GCF_042714775.1 Streptomyces sp. NPDC058691
ATGTCTTCACGAGAGCGGCACCATCGGGAGGAATAATCCCGACGTGCCCAGCGTCCTCGCTGTGTTTTTCTTCAAAGGAACCTCGCCCCAGACCATTCGGTCCGGAGACGGGGTATCAACATATCTGGCGTTGACTTTTGGCACGCTGTTGAGTTCTCAAGGAACGGAAGCTTCCTTCGAGACCGTTTCACCGGCCCCTCCGGGCTTTCCCTTCGTTGTCACCAGCTTATCAGACACTTTCGGGCCCGATTCCCGCCGGCGGGGGGATTTGCTTTTCGAATGGACGACGCGAAGAAATACTCGGGATTTTCATCCTGGGAGATTTCGCTGCGATCGAAGATTCTTCGAAGCGGACTAGATCCTATCCGCTGGCCTCGAACTTGTCCAGTTCGTTGGCAACTTCTCGAATCTACCTCCCCAATCCACCCGTGTCAACAGGTTTCTTGGGGCGAAGAGGAGACTAGCAGGTCAGCGGCACCAGATGCACATCCACACGCTGCGCCATCCGGGTCATGCTGCCGTGGGGAGGACGTCGCTGCGGTCGGAACGCTCAAGGTCGCCGGTCTCGCCGGCGTCGGCGGCGCGGCGTCCCGGCACGTAGACGTACGTGAGGAAGGCGAGCTCGGCCGCGACGCCGATGGCGATGCGGGCCCAGGTGGGCAGGCCGGAGGGGGTGACGAAGGCTTCGATGACGCCGGAGACGAAAAGAACGGCGGCGAGCCCGATTGCCATGCCGACCGCGGCCCGTCCCTCTTCGGCGAGGGCTGTCCGACGAGGGCGCGGACCGGGGTCGATGACGGTCCAGCCGAGGCGCAGGCCCGTGCCAGCGGCGACGAAGACCGCGGTGAGTTCGAGGAGCCCGTGCGGGAGCAGCAGGCCGAGGAACGTGTCGAGTCGGCCGGCGGAGCCCATGAGGCCGAGGCCGATGCCCAGGTTGAGCATGTTCTCGAAGAGGACGTAGAGCACAGGGAGTCCGAGGAACGCGCCGAGGACGAGGCAGTAGCCGACGGCCATGGCGTTGTTCGTCCAGACCTGTGCCGCGAAGGAGGTGGCGGGGTGGCTGGAGTAGTAGGACTCGTACTCGCCGCCGGGGCGGGTGAGGGTCCGCAGTTCGTCGGGGGCGGCGATGGCGGCCTGGACGTGCGGGTGCGTGGCGACCCACCAGCCGATGACCACGGCGAGCGCCGTGGAGAACAGGGCGGTGGGGACCCACCAGTGGCGTGAGCGGTAGACGGCGGCGGGGAAGGCCGCCGTGAAGAAGTGGGCCACGTCGCGCCAGCCGGGAGTGCGGGCGCCGGTGACGGCACTGCGGGCGCGGGCGACCAGGGTGGTGAGGCGTCCGACGAGGGCGGGGTCGGGTGCGCTGGACTGGACAAGAGAGAGATGAGTGGCGGCGCGCTGGTAGAGGGTGACGAGTTCGTCGGCCTCTTCGCCGGTGAGGCGCCTGCCGCGGTGCAGCAGGGCGTCCAGCCGGTCCCACTCGTGGCGATGCGCGGCTGCGAAGACGTCGAGGTCCATGGGTCGCTGCTCCTGGCTGGCCGGGAGGTCCCAGCTTGGCAGACGGGGCAGACTGGTCGGGCCGGGTTCCGGGGTGGGATCGAGGAGGGTGCCCGTATGAGCGGTGCGATCGGTACGAGTGGTGCGGGGGGCGGAGGCTCGGCCCACGAGGCGGGCGGTGCCGGCCGGTTGGTGACCGGCGAGGCGGTGGAGCTGGGTCTGCAGCCGGCGCGGTTGCCTAGCCGGGCGCTGGCGGCGGCGCTGGACGCCGTCGTCTATTTCGGTGGGTACATGGTCGTCTCGCTGGGGCTGCTCGCGGCGACGGCGTCGCTGGACGATGCCGCGGTGGCCGCGGTGTACGTGGCATCGCTGGTGCTTGTGCTGATCGGCGTGCCGATCGCGGTGGAGACGCTGTCGCGGGGGCGCTCGCTGGGGAAGCTGGCGTGCGGGCTGCGGGTGGTACGGGACGACGGCGGTCCGATCCGTTTCCGGCACGCGCTGGTGCGGGGGGCGGTGGGGGTGATCGAGATCCAGGCGTTTCTCGGGGTGATCGCCTGCATCGCCTCGCTCGTCTCGGCACGGGGGCGGCGGGTCGGGGACGTCTTCGCGGGGACGCTGGTGGTGCGAGAGCGGATACCGGTACCGCAGGCCCCACAGGCCATGCCGCCCGCTCCGCCGTGGCTGGCCGAGCAGGTGTCCGGGGTGGACCTCTCGGCGGTGCCCGAGGGGCTGTGGCTGGCGGTGCGGCAGTACCTGGCGCGCATGCACCAACTGGATCCGCAGCTGGGGTGGTCGATGGCGGAGCGGCTGGCGGCGGACGTGTCGGCGTACACGGGGGCACCGGTGCCGCAGGGGACGCCCGCGGTGGCGTATCTGGCGGCGGTGGTGGCCGAGCGGCAGGCGCGGGACGCGCGGCGGGTCTTCGGTGCGCCGGGGTTCGTGCACGCGCAGGCTTCGGCGCAGGGCTGGGGGGTACCCGGGGGGCCGGCGCCGGTGCCGCCGGCGGCGGGCTCGGCGGGTACCCCGGTCCTTCTCCCTGCTCCCCCGGTCTCCCCCGCCTCTCCCGTTCCGTCCGTCGTCCCGCCCACCCTGCCTGCCCCGCCTGGACCGCCGACGTCGTCCGCGCCGTCGAGCGGGTTCGCTCCCCCGGCCTGAACGGTCAGTCCGTCGCCGGGAATTGCGACGGAGGTGATTCGAGGTCCTCGAGTTCGATGCCGGGGGCCGCGAGGACGACGTCGCCGGCGATGTGCACGGTGTGCTGTTCGCCGGTGTCGAGTGCGCTGACCTGGTATTCGTCCACGGTCAGGGGTCCGTTGTCAGTGGGGTGTGCTTCGCTCTTCACCAGAGCCCACGACTGGTCGAGGGTGCGGGGTGCGAGTACGGGGGGCTGGAATGCGACGAGACGTACGCGGGTGGCCGGGGCGCCGGGGTGCAGGCGCAGCAGGCGCGCGGTCGCGATGTAGAAGGCAGGGGATACGCCGCTGAAGGCGTGTGCCCGGACGTTTCCCTCCTGGGCGTGTTCGCCGGAGGGATCGGTGCGTACCCAGGTGACGCCTTCGAGGGCGGCGCCGCGGACCTGCCAGCTCGCGGCGTTGAGCTCCAGGCGGATGGGGCGGCCGAGTTCGTCGACGGTGAGGTCGATGGAGCCCGCGTGGCTGCCGTCGGCGTGCGTGGTCTGCGCGGTGTAGCGCCAGCCGGAGGGGCCGGTGGCGCAGTGGAAGTGTTCTTCGCCGAGGGGGGTGTGGTCGTGCGTGTCGTGGAAGGAGTAGCGGCCGCGGGGCATGGGTCGACCTTACGGGGGCGGTCCCGGTGGTACGGGGCAGGCCCCCGCCGGGGGCGGGGGCCTGCGGGCCGGCTGAGGTGGTGCCGGGGCGCCGCGGTGTTCGCGGCGTCGGCGGTTGCCTCAGTAGCGGTAGTGGTCGGGCTTGTACGGGCCCTCGACCGGGACGCCGATGTAGGAGGCCTGCTCCGGGCGCAGGGTGGTGAGCTTGACGCCGAGGGCGTCGAGGTGGAGCCGGGCGACCTTCTCGTCGAGCTGCTTGGGCAGGACGTAGACGCCGATCGGGTACTCCTCGGGCTTGGTGAACAGCTCGATCTGGGCCAGGGTCTGGTCCGAGAAGGAGTTGGACATCACGAACGAGGGGTGTCCGGTGGCGTTGCCGAGGTTCAGCAGGCGGCCCTCGGAGAGCACGATGAGGGTCCGGCCGTCGGGGAAGGTCCAGGTGTGGACCTGGGGCTTGACCTCGTCCTTGACGATGCCGGGGGTCTTGGCGAGGCCGGCCATGTCGATCTCGTTGTCGAAGTGACCGATGTTGCCGACGATCGCCTGGTGCTTCATGCGCTGCATGTGCTCGGCGAGGATGATGTCGCGGTTGCCGGTGGTGGTGACGAAGATGTCGGCGGTCTCGACGACGTCCTCGAGCACGGTGACCTGGTAGCCGTCCATCGCGGCCTGGAGGGCGTTGATGGGGTCGATCTCGGTGACGATGACGCGGGCGCCCTGGCCGCGAAGGGACTCGGCGCAGCCCTTGCCGACGTCGCCGTAGCCGCAGACCACGGCGACCTTGCCGCCGATGAGGACGTCGGTGGCGCGGTTGATGCCGTCGATGAGCGAGTGGCGGCAGCCGTACTTGTTGTCGAACTTCGACTTGGTGACCGCGTCGTTGACGTTGATGGCCGGGAAGAGCAGGGTGCCGTCGCGCTGCATCTCGTACAGGCGGTGGACGCCGGTGGTGGTCTCCTCGGTGACGCCGCGGATCTCGGAGGCCAGCTGGGTCCACTTCTGCGGATTCTCGCCGAGGGTGCGGTTGAGCATCGTGAGGATCTCGCGGTACTCGTCGCTGTCGGCGGTGGCGGGGTCCGGGGCCGCGCCGGCCTTCTCGAACTCGACGCCCTTGTGGACCAGGAGCGTGGCGTCGCCGCCGTCGTCGAGGATCATGTTCGGGCCGCCGGTGGGCGAGTCGGCCCAGGTGAGGGCCTGCTCGGTGCACCACCAGTACTCGGAGAGGCTCTCGCCCTTCCAGGCGAAGACCGGGATGCCCTGGGGGTTGTCGACGGTGCCGTTGGGGCCGACGGCGATGGCCGCGGCGGCGTGGTCCTGCGTGGAGAAGATGTTGCAGGACGCCCAGCGGACCTGCGCGCCGAGGGCGGCAAGGGTCTCGATGAGCACGGCGGTCTGCACGGTCATGTGCAGCGAGCCGGTGATGCGGGCGCCGGCGAGCGGCTGGGTGGCGGCGTACTCCGCGCGGATCGCCATCAGGCCGGGCATCTCGTGCTCGGCGAGGGTGATCTCCTTGCGGCCGAACTCGGCCAGCGAGAGGTCGGCGACCTTGAAGTCGTTGCTGACGGGGGACATGCAGTCTCCTCGTGGGGTGGTTCGAGAGCGGACATCGGCTTTTCCGCTGCGGGGCGTGGGAGGCATGCGGACATACGTCTCCCTCGACCGCAGCTCAGCCCGTCGGAGGCCCTCTCTCCCTCGGACGGTCCGGAGAGCGGACCGCCCGACCGCCATCAGCAGCGACGTCTGGCTACCCATGAATCTACACCGAGCGCCAGGCCGGGACCGGACCCCTGGTGGAGGTGGCGTGGAGGGATCAGGCCGTTTCCGGGGCGGCCGGCGCCTCGGGGGCCGCCTTCTGCTCGCGGCAGATGTCGGGTTCCAGGTAGATCACCCGGGCGATGGGGACGGCCTCGCGGATGCGGGCCTCGGCGGCGTCGATGGCGTGGGCGACCTCGGCGGCCGTGTCGTCGTGCTGGACGGCGATCTTGGCGGCGACGAGGAGTTCCTCGGGGCCGAGGTGGAGGGTGCGCATGTGGATCACGCCGGTGACGGTGTCGCCGTCGACGATGGCCTCGCGGATGTGGGCGACGGTCTGCGGGCCGGCGGCCTCGCCGAGCAGAAGGGACTTGGTCTCGGAGGCGAGGACGAGGGCGATGATGACGAGCAGGGTGCCGATGCACAGGGTGCCGACGCCGTCCCAGACGCCGTTGCCCGTGACCAGGGACACGCCGACGCCGATGAGGGCGAGGACGAGGCCGACGAGGGCGCCGAAGTCCTCCAGCAGGACGACGGGCAGTTCGGGGGCCTTGGCGGTGCGGATGAACTGGGCCCAGGTCTGCTGGCCGCGCAGTCCGTTGGACTCCTGGATGGCGGTGCGGAAGGAGAAGCCCTCGGCCACGATCGCGAAGACGAGGACGCCGATGGGCCAGTACCAGTGCTCGATCTCGTGCGGGTGCTGCACCTTCTCGTAGCCCTCGTAGAGCGCGAAGACACCACCGATGGTGAACAGGACGATGGAGACGAGGAATCCGTAGATGTACCGCTCACGCCCGTAGCCGAAGGGGTGCTCCTCCGTGGCGGCCTTCTTGGCCTTCTTGCCGCCCAGCAGGAGCAGCGCCTGGTTGCCCGAGTCGGCGACCGAGTGGACGCCTTCGGCGAGCATGGAGGACGAGCCGCTGAAGGCGAACGCCACGAACTTGGCCACCGCGATGGCAAGGTTGGCGCCCAATGCGGCGACGATCGCCTTGGTTCCGCCTGACGCGCTCATAGGTGCTGGGTATCCCTTCCGTCGGCCACCGGTCTTTGCCCGGTCTTTACGGCACTACGGCGGGACATTCTTGCAGGCCGCGATCGGGCGGGTGCGTCAGGCCACCACGGTGGCACGGAAGACCGTTCCCTCGCCGAGGAGTTGGACCTGTTCGCGCGCGGGCACGTAGGCGGACTGGCCGGGGGCCAGGGCGAGTTCCCGCTGCTGTTCGCCGGCGGTGCCGTCGGCGTGGGCGGCGCGGACGGTGGCCGTGCCCTCGGTGCAGAGCAGGATCTGCGCGGTGCGGTCGTCGAGGGCGCGGGGGGCGCCGCCGGCGGCGAGGGCGTAGCGGGAGAGGCGGAACTCCTCGATGGGGGTGGTGTAGAGCTCCTCGCCGTCCGGGGAGGCCTCGGGGCGCAGGACGCCGGGGTCGGCCGACTCGAAGCGGACGATGCGCAGCAGTTCGGGGACGTCGACGTGCTTGGGGGTGAGGCCGCAGCGCAGGACGTTGTCGGAGTTGGCCATGATCTCGACGCCGAGACCGCTGAGGTAGGCGTGCGGGATGCCGGCGCCGAGGAAGAGGGCCTCGCCGGGCTGGAGGCGAATGTGGTTGAGCAGCATGGCGGCGATGACGCCGGGGTCGCCCGGGTAGGTGTGGGCGATGGACGCGTAGGCGGCGTAGGCGTCGGCGTACGGGCCGCCTTCGCCGGCGAGGCGGCCTGCTGCCTCGGCGGCCTCGCCCACGGTGCCGGCGATGGCGTGGCGTTCGGCGCCGAGCACGGCGGTGAGGACTTCGCGCAGGGCGGCGGCCTCGGGGTGCGCGTGCAGGATGTCCACGAAGGGCTTGAGGGAGTCGACGCCGAGGCCGGAGAGGAGATCGGCGGTCTCCTGGGGGTGCCGGAAGCCGCACAGGCCCTCGAAGGGCGTGAGGGCGACGATCATCTCCGGCTTGTGGTTGGCGTCCCGGTAGTTGCGGTGCGGGGCGTCCACGGGGATGCCGCGGGCCTCCTCGTCGGCGAAGCCGGCGGCGGCCTGCGCGAGGTCGGGGTGGACCTGCAGCGACAGCGGGGAGCCGGCGGCCAGCACCTTGAGGAGGAACGGCAGCCGGGGGCCGAAGCGCTCGACGGCGGCGGAGCCGAGTTCGGCGCGCGGGTCGGCGGCGATGACCTGGTCGAGCGGGACCGGACCGCTGCCGCGGTCGACGCGGGAGGGGGCGCCGGGGTGGGCGCCCATCCACAGTTCGGCCTGCGGTTCGCCCGTGGGGCTGGTGCCCAGAAGCTCGGGGATGGCGGTCGTGGAGCCCCACGCGTACGGGCGAATGGTGTTGGTCAGCCGGTCCATGGGCTCATGATCTCCCAGCGGAGGTGACGGCAAGGTAAACGGAGGCGAAATCCGTCACGGCGAGGAGTTCGACGGCGGCGTCCAGCTCGGTGCTGTCGGCGGCGGCGGCGAGTTCGCTGAGCGGGGTGTCGTGGGTGGTGGTGAACTCCCGGGCGACAGCGGCGGAGCTGGTGGCGGGGGCCTGGTTGCCGTTGCCGGGGCGGTGCAGCAGGACGACCCGCAGGCGCAGGTCCTCGGGTTCCTCGACGCGGTCGCGGAAGAAGTCGTCGGGGTCCAGGGCACCGGCCAGGGCGCCCGCGAGCAGCGCGCCGTGGGTGTCGACGGCTTCGGGGAGTTCGCCGTGCAGGGCGGGGCGTCCCGCGCGGGAGGCGATGGTCGCGGCGAAACGACGTGCGGCGACGGCGGACACGGGGCCCTCGCTCCACAACACGGGGAGGGATTCGGCGAGTTCGGAGGCGAGCGCCTTGGCGGGGTTGCTGTAGGTGGCGATGGCGGGGCCGCAGCGGGCGGCGACCTCGTCCAGGCGGTCCGCGACGCGCTCGATGGCGTCGGCGGGCGCGGGCAGCAGGCCGATCCGGTCGCCGAGGGCGAGCAGCGGGGTGAGCAGGGCCCAGAAGGCGCCCAGGTCCTCATCGGGGTCGGCGGCGTCGGACGCGCCGGGCGCGGGAGCGGCGGCGTACGGCAGGACCAGGCCGCGTACCTGGGCGATGGCCTCGGCGATGGGCGACCCGGCGGGCACGACGGCGGCGGCGGTGCAGCCGCGGCGGTAGGCCTGTTCGATGAGGTCGGCCAGGCCGGCCTCGGTGCCCATGGGACTGGCGATGAGCAGCAGGTCGAGCGGGCCGGCCCAGCCGGGCAGGGTCCAGTGCAGGTCGTACGGAGCGGGGCCGGTGGGGCGCAACGACAGGACGGGGGCGCTGCCGCTGCCGAGGGCCGCCAGCAGATCGGCGACGGTGGCGGCGGTGGCCGCGCCGGGGCCCGCGACGAGGACGCTGCGGGGGCGGCCGTCCGGCTTCAGTTCCCCTATGCCCGCCTCCTGCGCCAGGCGGGCGGCGGTGCGCACGCGGGCCCCCGCGGCGGCGACACCGAGGAGCAGGCCCCGGGTGTCGGCGCGGGCAAGGCCCTCGGGGTCGTCGAGCAGCGTCTCGTCCAGCATCGTGGCGTGACCTCCCGGTCCTGGTCTGTCGGGTCGGATGCGGGCGTTACGCCGGGCGGCGGGCCTCGTCGACCAGCAGGACGGGGATGTCGTCGCGGACGGGGTAGGCCAGGCCGCAGTCGCCGGAGGTGCAGGCGAGCTCGCGGGCGTCGACATCCTCGCGGAGGGGGGCGTGGCAGGCGGGGCAGGCGAGGATTTCCAGGAGGCTGGCTTCGACGAGCGGCATGGTGTCGCGACTTCCTTCGGGTCGGTGCCCGTGGTGTCCGGGCGGGGCGGGCGGGCCGTGCAGGCCGTACGAGCGGCCTTCCGGCCGTCGGGCCGGTTGGCCGTTTCAGCGTATCGCCGGGGCGTTGGCGGCGCGGGGAGCACGTCCCGCTCGGGTGCGCGCATTCCCGGCGCCCTGAGCGGGGCGCCGGGAATGCGTGGATGTGCGGGGTGGGGCGGCCCGGCGGCTCAGGCGCGGACGATCGCCAGCACCTCGTCGCGGACCTCGGCGACAAGGTCGGCGGTGCGGGCCTCGACGTTCAGGCGCAGCAGCGGCTCGGTGTTGGATGGGCGGAGGTTGAACCACCAGTCCCCGGAGGTGACGGTCAGGCCGTCGAGCTCGTCGATCGTGACGTCCGGGCGGTCGGCGAAGGCCGCGCGGACGGCGGCGGTGCGGCCGGCCTGGTCGTCGACGGCGGTGTTGATCTCGCCGGAGGCGGCGTACCGGTCGTACTCGGCGACGAGCCCGGACAGCGGGCCGTCCTGGCCGCCGAGGGCGGCGAGGACGTGGAGGGCGGCGAGCATGCCGGTGTCGGCGTTCCAGAAGTCGCGGAAGTAGTAGTGCGCGGAGTGCTCACCGCCGAACACGGCGCCGGTGCGGGCCATTTCCTGCTTGATGAAGGAGTGGCCGACGCGGGTGCGGACGGGGGTGCCGCCGTGCTCCTTGACGACCTCGGGGACGGACCACGAGGTGATCAGGTTGTGGATGACGGTGGAGCCGGGGTGCTTGGCCAGTTCGCGCGCCGCGACCAGTGCGGTGATGGCGGAGGGGGCGACGGGCTCGCCGCGCTCGTCCACGACGAAGCAGCGGTCGGCGTCGCCGTCGAAGGCGATGCCGATGTCGGCGCCGGTCTCCCGGACCTTCTCCTGCAGGTCGACGATGTTCTTGGGGTCGAGCGGGTTCGCCTCGTGGTTGGGGAAGGTGCCGTCGAGCTCGAAGTACATCGGCACGAGGTCGAGGGGCAGCCCGTCGAACACGGTCGGGACGGTGTGGCCGCCCATGCCGTTGCCGGCGTCGACGACGACCTTCAGGGGCCGGATGGCGGTGAGGTCGACAAGGGTGCGCAGGTGGGCGGCGTAGTCGCTGAGCAGGTCCTGCTGGGTGATCCCGCCGGGGGTGGCGTCGCTCGCCGGCAGGCCGGTCTCGGACCACTGCTCGACGAGTTCGCGGATCTCGGTGAGACCGGTCTCCTGGCCGACCGGCGCGGCACCCGCGCGGCACATCTTGATGCCGTTGTAACGGGCCGGGTTGTGGCTGGCGGTGAACATCGCGCCGGGCAGGCCGAGCTTGCCGCTGGCGAAGTAGAGCTGGTCGGTCGAACAGAGCCCGATCTCGGTGACCGACGCGCCCCGGGAGGCGGCGCCGCGGGCGAAGGCCCGGGACAGACCGGGCGAGGACGGCCGCATGTCGTGGCCGGTCACGATCGCGTCGGCGCCGGTCACGGTGACGAAGGCCGCGCCGAAGAGCTCGGCGAGCGGCTCGCCCCATTGGTCGGGGACGACTCCACGGACGTCGTACGCCTTCACGAGCTGGGAGAGATCGGTCACCGCATGTGCTCCACTCTGTCCGGTTGCCGGTCATGGGCTGTCGCCCAACCTACCGGGCATACCTGAACATCCGGACGAGCGGTACCCAGCACGGCGGATCGCGGTCGCGCACCGGTCCCGGGCAAGGATGGCCGGAAACGGGCGGGAATGACCGGGGTCAGGAGTCGGGCGAGCGCAGGACGCGCAGGTGGCCGCGCCGGGCGATCTCCATCGGGTCGCCGCCCCGGCCGCCGGTCGGCTTGCCACCGTCGCGCTCCGGGGGGCGGGCGGCCTCGCGCACGGCGTTGGCGAGCGCCTCCAGGTCGTCACCGCTGGGGCGGGTGGGGCCGGTGTCGGTGGCGAGGCGCACGACCTCCCAGCCGCGCGGGGCGGTGAGGCGCTCGGAGTGCTCGGAGCACAGGTCGTAGCAGTGGGGTTCGGCATAGGTCGCGAGGGGGCCGAGCACGGCGGTGGAGTCCGCGTAGACGTACGTCAGCGTCGCGACGGCGGGACGGCCACACGCGGTGCGCGAACAGCGACGTACAGGGCTCACGACGTTGGACGGTACCGCACTCTTGAGCGGGCCGCGACGACTCCCCGGGACCTCACTCCGTCGTGTCGTCCCGGTTCGCCGGGATGGCCCGACCTGCGACCCGCGGCCCTGACCTGCGAAGGGCCGGAAATGTACGACCCAACCGACGATGACTGCCGTCACCAAACGCGTCAAATGGCGTCATTTACCGGCAGCCCGGCAGTCAGAGGCGGGGAATTGCGGGGACGACACCTCGCGCGACCGTACATTCCGCGACATCGCGCCGGATGTCCGGTCCTCGTACCCCGTGGTGATGGCACCGGCCACGGGCCCGCATACCCGGGCCTCCCGGCGGCTACTCTCAGAGGTGATGGACACCCCTTCGCCCGCACCCCGCCAGCGCCGCCGCGACCGACACGGACGCGGCATGCGCGGCCCCATCGCGCCACCGCAGGTGCCGCTGGCACTCAGCCGCGCCGACGCCTTCGACGACCTCGTACGGGACGCGGCCGACCGTCTGGAGCGGAGGTGGCCGCAACTGTCGGAGGTGGAGTTCGCCGTGCAGGAGGTGCCATGGCCGTCCGGCGGGTCCGACGACGAGGCCGCCGGGTCCTCCGAGGACGGAGTGCCGCTCGGCCGGCTGCTCGGCGGCCGCAAGGGCAGCCCGCACCGGATCGTGGTGTACCGGCGGCCGGTGGAGATCCGGGCCAAGACCCGCGAGGAGCGCGCGCTGCTGGTGCACGACGTGGTCGTGGAGCAGGTGGCCGAACTGCTGGGGCTCTCCCCGGAGAACGTCGACCCCCGCTACGGCGAGGGATGACGCGAACGGCGGGTCTGCGCCGATGAGTCGGGCCCGGGACGCGATCGCGTCCCCGGCCCGACTCGTCGGCTTCCGGGGTCAGTTGAGGATCGAGAGGTCTTCCCTCGACGTCGGCACCGCCACCAGGCCCCCGTCGTCCGGCATGGGCTGGACGGTGAACATCGGGACACCGTCCTGCGGCAGCGCGAGCATGCGCGAGGCGTAGACCGGGCCGCCGGAGGACGGCTGGACCGTGACCGCGTAGGTGCCCTTGCCCGACGGGGCGGGCGGGGACAGCGAGACCGTCGTCCCGGCCTTGACGGTGAGCGTCTTGCTGACCGGCTCGCCGCCCGAGGTGGCGGCCGAGGTCGTGACCTTCACCGTGGCGTCCGCCTTGGGGGCGGTGAGGGCGAGGGTGGAGCCCTTGCCGCGGTTGTCGGCGGCGGTGGACCGGTCGCCGACGGGCTCGGTGGCGGGCAGGAAGGCGGTCTCCTGGTTGGCGCCCTTGCCGCGGGTGATCCGCAGGGCCGCGACGACCGGGGCCGAGCCCGTGGTGCCGCTCGGGGAGAGGACGAGTGAGCCCGCCTCGCCCTTGGTGACGTCGCCGAGGTCGACGGTGGTGGTCATGCCGCTCTTGACGTGGACGGTCTCGTGCCCGGCCGGGGTGATCTCGCCGCCGGAGGCCGCCAACCGCAGCTTGAGGTCGGCATCGTCGTCCCCGGTCGCGAAGACGACCAGCCGCACCGAGGTGGCGTCGGCCGGGATGCCCGGCATGACGAGGGTGTCGGAGGGGTCGGCGGACGCGGCGAGCCAGTCTCCGCCCGCCTTGGCGTCGATGGCCTCGACGGAGGCGCCGACCCGGCCGCTGCGGGCGCTGACGTGGAGGGTGAGGCCGTCGGTCTTCTCGGTGGTGAGGGTCGACAGCAGCACCGGGACGGAGGCACCGGGCGGCACGGTGATGCCGTCACCGGTGTCGGTCTTGATCTCGCCCTTGGGACCGTAGAGCTCCAGGTCGACGACGGCGGAGTTGTCGTCGGGGTTGGTCAGGTGCACGTAGTCCTGACGGCTCGAAGCCGTGCTGACGGCGGGGAACCAGAACTCGCTGTCCGGCACCGCGCAGGACGTGCCGAGCACCGCGCGCGCGGGGCCGGCGTCGATGACCGTGGTCTGCTGCACGGTCCAGCCGGGGGCCAGCGCACCGTCAGCGGTGCCGATGAGGGCCGGGGCGTCGGTGCTCCGGGTGGTGGCGGTGACGGGCTTGCCCGCCGCCTTGAGGGGGGCGACCGGCTTGGCACCGCCCTTGGGGCTCTTGGGCGCCTTGCCGTCCTGGCCGGCGGCGGGCAGGAGGCGGGCGCTTCCGTCGCTTCCGGCCGAGTCGCCCTTCGGCGTGAAGGACGTGTACTGCGTCGTCGCGAAGTCCGAGTCGGACGGCGCGGGGCAGGTCAGCGTCGACCGTTCGACGGGGAGCCGGGCCGCACTGGCGGCGGGCGCGGCCTCGGGGGTGCCCGCACCGGTCAGGGTGGCGATGCCGGTCACGGCGGCGAGGGCGGCGGTGACGCCGATCAGGGAGAGGGCGCTGCGGTTCACTGCTGGTTGCTCCCGTCGCGGCGGTAGCCGTCCGAGTCGTACGCCGTCGGGTCGTAGGGCGTGTAGGACGGGTCGTAGGGCTGCTGCTCGTAGCCCTGCTGCTGGTCGTAACCCTGTTGCTGCGGGTCGTAACCCGGCTGCTCGTAACCCTGCTGCTGCCCGTAGCCCTGCTGCTCGTCGTAGCCCTGCTGCTGCTCGTAACCCGGCTGCCCGTAACCCTGCTGGGGCTGGGGCTGCTGCTGTTCGCCGTAGCCGTAGGGGTCGTAGACCGGCGGTTCCTGTGGCTGCTGCTCCTGCGGCTGCCGGGCGGGCTGCTCGTAGCCGTAGGTGCTCTGGTAGTCGGCGGCCCACTGCTCCTGGCCGTACGGGTCGTTCTGCTGGGCCACCGCGGCGTAGGGGTCGTACTCCGGGTACTCGGTGTACTCCGTCGCCTGCTCCTCGGGCGCGCCCTCGGGGCGCTCCAAGGCGTCCGGATCGGCGTCGCCGGCCTCCGCCTCGGCGGCGGCGCGCAGCCTGCGGGCGCGGCGGCCGTCGCCGTCGGCCTGGGCCGGGATGTCCGCGGCGACCGCGGCCGCGCCGGCCGGGACCGGCTCGGTCTCCGGCAGGTCGTCGTCGATCTCGCGGCGGCGTCCGGGGAGCGCCATGACGACCAGGACCAGGGCGAGGAAGCCCTGGGCCCACATCCACACGACGTGGGTGAAGGGGTCGTCGTAGGTGAGGTCCAGGCGGCCGCCGGTGGCGGGGAGCCGGAAGCCCTGGGCCCAGCCGTCGACGGTGGTCGGGGTGAGTGCCCGGCCGTCGAGGGTGGCGTTCCAGCCGGGGGCGACGCTGTCCGCGAGGCGCAGGACGCGTCCCTCGGGACCGGTGGGGATCGTGGTGTGCGCCTCGACCTTGCCGGAGGCGACCATCACCGGCTGGGAGCCCGCGGCCCCTGCGGAGCCGGCCGCGTCGCCGGAGGCGGAGGCGGAGGGTCCCGAGACGATGGTGAGCCGGGCGACGTCGTTGTCCACCCGCCACAGCGCGCTGCCGTCGGCTTGGCTGAGCCGGGACAGGCCCGGGGTGCTGTCGAGGGTGCGGCCGACCTCGCGCGGGGCGCCCTGCTGGACGAGGACGTAGCGCACGGCGTAGCCGCCGAGCTGGGTGGCCTGGTCGGCGCCGGAACCGGCGACGAGGTTGGCGACGATCTTGTCCAGTCGGGTGTCGCCGCCCGCGGAGGCCGAGAGCTCGGCGTCGCCGAGGCGCGCTCCGGCCCCCCGCACGAGGGCGTAGGAGACGCGGGCGGACGTGCCCGACAGCACGAGCGTGCGGGCCTGGTCGCGGGTGGAGCCCTCCTCGGCGACGAACGCCGGGACCTGTGTCGGGTCGCGGCGCTCCAGCGGTCCGTCGGCGCCGCCGGCCATCCAGCCGACGGCGGCGGACAGCGGGGCGAGGACGGCGGCCAGGGCGACGAGGGCCGCGGCGGGCTGGCGCCAGCCGAAGCCGGAGGCGGCGAGCCGTTCCTGTGCGTTCTCGGCGCCGACCGCGGCCGCGGCGAGCAGGGCCAGGCCGTACACGAGAGTGGCGGGCCCGGCCCATGCGGTGCTGTTGGCGGCGACCGCGAACAGCAGTCCCGTCAGGGCGGCCGCCCAGGCACTGATGATGGCCAGCCGGCGTCCGCCGCGCAGCAGGGCGGCGAGCGCGGCCAGCACGATGCCGGCGAGCAGGAACCCGCCGGCCGCGCCGGGACCGCCGGGGTTGACCAGGACGAGGTCGGTGGCGGAGGCGGCGCGGGGGCCGTAGGGCAGCCCGGCCTCGTACAGGAAGCGCTTGGGCTCCGTGAGCAGGTCCAGCGACCAGGGCGCGAGCACCACCATGGGGGCGCCGAGGATCGCGACGGCCCGCATCGCCAGCGGCACGACGAGCTGTCCCTGCCCGCGCACGAGGCGCAGCAGGGCGGCGATGCCGAGAAGCACCAGCGCGATGGGCCAGGTGATGGGCGTGAAAGCGGTGGTGAGCGTCAGCAGCAGCGCGAAGGCCCAGGCGGCGCGCCAGCCGGGGCGCACCCCGCGGTCGACGGCGTCGCGGGACAGCCGCAGGCCGACGGCGGAGACGGCGGCACGCGCCATCAGCGGCAGCACGATGGCCAGGACCGCGGTGCCGAGCCGTCCGCCGGCCAGGGCGCCGGTCGCGGCGGGCAGGAAGGCGTACGCGACGGCCGCCCAGGCCCGCAGCAGCCGGGACTCGACCAGGGGACGGGAGGCGAAGTAGGCGCTCAGTCCGGCGAGCGGGACGGAGGCCACGAGGAGCACGGTCAGGGCGAGGCCGGTGCTGCCGAACAGCACGTTCGACATGACCGCCACGATCGCCAGGTACGGCGGCGCGCTGACGGTGCTGCCGGTGCCGAGGGCGTGCCAGGCGCCGAGGTACGAGCCCCACAGGTCGTTCGCCCGGTCCGGGGCGGGCAACAGCGCGCCGCCGGAGAGGGCACCACCGCCGAGGAGCTGGCGGCAGGCGATGAGGGAGAACAGCAGCAGGACCGCGAAGAGCATCGGGGCGGGCTGCCGGGCGATCCGCTTGAGCAGGGCGAACTGCTCGATCTCCAGGTACTCGCCGTCGTCGTCGCCGCCGCTCGGGCCCGCGTCCATGCCGCCGCCGTGGCGGCCGGCGGAGGTGGCGTCGGCCTCGGCGCGGCCGGAGATGTTGCTGACGACCTGTTCCACCGTGGCCCGCACGGTGGCGCCGGGCGGCGGGAAGAGCGGCCGCAGTTCAGCGGCCTCGACGGCGGGCCGGGAGCGCTGTCTGCGGGCGCTGAGGACGCGGCCGGGCCGCAGCAGCACCGACAGCAGGCCGGTGATCTCGTCGACGGCCTGCTTGGGGACCTTGCCGACGAGATAGGCCAGCGTGCGCAGGACGGTGCCGAGCACCAGGCGCGCGAAGACGTAGGGCAGCAGGGCGCCGCGGGTGTTGGCCAGCAGGGTGTAGACGGCGCCGGCCTTGTCGACGCGGTGCGGGTCGACCGCGGAGCGGCCGGCGCAGTCGACGGGGCGGCGTTCGCGGGAGGCGGCCTCGGCGTGCCGCAGGACGGCGTCGGGGGCGATGAGGACGGTGTGGCCGGCGGACTGGGCGCGCCAGCAGAAGTCGACGTCGTCGCGCATGAGGGGCAGCCGGCGGTCGAAGCCGCCCAGCTCCTCCCACACGTCGCGGCGTACGAGCATGCCGGCGCTGGACACCGAGAGCACCTGGCGCACCTGGTCGTGCTGGCCCTGGTCCTGCTCGCGGCGCTCCAGCCCGGTCCAGCGGCGGCCGCTGCGGGCGATGGAGACGCCGACCTCCAGGAGCTGGCGGCGGTCGTACCAGCTGCGCAGCTTGGGGCCGATGACACCGGCGGAGGGCGCGGAGTCGGCGACCTTCAGCAGGTTCCGCAGGGCGTCCGGGGCGGGCTCGCAGTCGTCGTGGAGCAGCCAGAGCCAGTGCACCGGCTCGCCGTGGGGCTGCTCGGGCTCGTCGTAGGCGTCGTCGTTCCAGCTGCGGGAGACCGGGTCCCAGCCACTGCGGCGCTGCAGGTACGGGAGCTGATCGGCGGTCATCGGCGGCGCCGCGCGGACGCACTCCTCGACGGCGGCGCCGAAGCCACTGCGCCGGGCGAGGTGCAGGACGCGCTGGTCGCCGAGGGACTCGGCGAGCAGCCGGGCGGAGTCGTCGGCGCTGCCGGTGTCGGCGGCGACGACGTCCTGGACCGGGCGGTCCTGGGAGACCAGGCCCGCGAGCGCGTTGGGCAGCCACCGGGCACCGTCGTGGGCGACCAGCACGGCGGTGACGACGTGGCGCGGGAACTCCGGAGCCTGGGCGGCGTATTGGGTCCCTGCTGAGCTGTTCACGGACATCGAGGTTCGGGCCCCGGTTCGCTGGACTTCGGACGACGCCTCAGGCGTCTCGGACGGGCCCCCACACTAACGCTTGCGGGAGGCCGCCCTTCCGGGTCCGGAGCACATATACGCACGAACTCGACGTGCCGGGCGTGCGCTCAGACGACGCCCTTCTTCAGCCGCCGTCGCTCGCGCTCGGACAGGCCGCCCCAGATGCCGAAGCGCTCGTCGTTGGCGAGGGCGTAGTCCAGGCAGTCGGAGCGGACCTCACAGGCGAGGCAGACCTTCTTGGCCTCGCGGGTGGAACCGCCCTTCTCGGGGAAGAAGGACTCGGGATCGGTCTGCGCGCACAGCGCGCGCTCCTGCCACCCGAGCTCTTCGTCGGCCTCTTCGGCCAGCAACAGCTGGAACAGCTCGGTCATGCGCGCCCCTCGTCTGTTTTCGCTTCCCCGTGATGTTGCCGTTACCTGTGACGGTCGAACGACACGAGTGAAATTACAAGTGTGCCGATACGGGCCAGTCAAGCCGAGATCTGCTATTGAGCCCGTTATTCACCCTGCGGAACCAAGGTCTGACGGAAAGTGTTCAAATCAGTCCAAACGTCCGCATACGTCAATCGTGATCGACGTCCAGGCCGGACCGGCGATCACGATGAGATCACGAAAACACAACGACGTTTCCTGGGGAGACGTTCCTGCGTACCCGTGTGGTTGCGTCCGCACCTTCCCGGGGCGAGGGTGCACAAACCTTTCACCTGGTCGAATAGCCGGATCAGGTGAAAGATTCACGACAAACCGGATGTCAAGTTGACAGGCACCCGGGAGAGCCGGTGTGCTGGGGCGCATGCCAGTGACCCACGCGCCTTCCCGGATCTGCCGCCTCGGCGAGTTCCGTCGTGCCGTGGAAGCTCACTGTCGCTGTTCCAGCTGTTGCCGCTGACGATCTTCATTCCCGGCCCGCACAGCCTCATGCGCCCTGCCTGACGCTCCTCACTTCCCGTAGGAACTCCCGCACCCATGAACAGCGACGTCTCGATCGCCGGCGACCCGCTCGCCGTCCCCCACCTCCTGCCGCCCGTCCCCGCCCACCCCGTGACGGTGGCGGAGTTCGCCGGGCTGGCCCGCCGCATCGCCGACGACCGCGCCCACTGGGCGCCGCGGGTGCGGTACGACGCCACCACGCGCTGGTACGACCGGCTGCGCACCGGGCCTGGCTACGAGATCTGGCTGCTGAGCTGGGTCCCCGGCCAGGGCAGCGGGCTGCACGACCACGGCCGCTCCTGCGGGGTGCTCACCGTCCTGGAGGGCGCGCTGACCGAGCGGGCCCTCGGCGGCAACGGCGAGGTGCGCCGTTCACTCTCCGCGGGGCACCAGCGGGTGTTCGCCCCCGGCTACGTCCACGAGGTCGTCAACGACTCCCTGGAACCGGCGGTCAGCCTGCACGTCTACTTCCCGGGCCTGACCGAGATGACGCCGTACGCCTGCACGTCGGGGACCCCGGCCGCCGAGGGGACGTTCACCGGCTGACAGCCGCGGCTGCCAGACTGTCGGCATGCGAATCGTGGTACTGGCCGGTGGCATCGGGGGCGCCCGCTTCCTGCGCGGTCTCAAGGAAGCGGCGCCGGACGCGGACATCACCGTGATCGGCAACACCGGCGACGACATCCACCTGTTCGGGCTGAAGGTCTGTCCCGACCTCGACACCGTCATGTACACCCTGGGCGGGGGCATCCACGAGGGCCAGGGCTGGGGCCGCGCGGACGAGACCTTCACCGTGAAGGAAGAACTGGCCGCCTACGGCGTCGGCCCCGAGTGGTTCGGCCTCGGGGACCGCGATTTCGCCACCCACATCGTGCGCACCCAGATGATCGGCGCCGGCTATCCGCTGAGCGCGGTCACCGAGGCGCTGTGCGCGCGGTGGAAGCCGGGCGTACGGCTGATCCCGATGACCGACGACCGCATCGAGACACACGTCGTGATCGACGACCCGGACGGCGGGGGCGGCCGCAAGGCCGTGCACTTCCAGGAGTACTGGGTGCGGCTGCGGGCCTCCGCCGAGGCGTACGCGGTGCTGCCGGTCGGGGCGGAGGGCGCGAAGCCGGCGCCCGGCGTGCTGGAGGCCATCGCCGACGCGGACGTCATCGTCTTCCCGCCGTCGAACCCGGTGGTGTCGGTCGGCACGATCCTGGCCGTGCCTGGCATCCGCGAGGCCATCGCCGAGGCGGGCGTGCCGGTGGTGGGCCTGTCCCCCATCGTCGGGGGCGCTCCGGTGCGGGGCATGGCCGACAAGGTCCTGGCCGCCGTCGGCGTGGAGTCCACGGCCGCGGCGGTCGCCGCGCACTACGGCTCCGGGCTGCTCGACGGCTGGCTCGTCGACACCGTCGACGCCGGTGCGGTGGACGAGGTCGAGGCGGCGGGCATCCGCTGCCGGGCCGTGCCGCTGATGATGACGGACCTCGACGCCACCGCCGCGATGGCGCGCGAGGCGCTGCGGCTGGCAGCGGAGGTGCGGGCGTGAACAGTGCGGCCTCCTACCGCGTGTGGGCGGTCGGCGGACTGCCGGAGATCACGGCCGGCGCCGACCTGGCGAAGCTCGTCGCCGCGGCCGCCGGCTATCTGGAGGACGGCGACGTGCTCGTCGTCACCTCGAAGATCGTCAGCAAGGCGGAGGGGCGCGTGGTCCGCGCCGACGACCGCGAGGCCGCCATCGACGCGGAGACGGTCCGGCTGGTCGCCCGGCGCGGTCCGACGCGGATCGTGGAGACCCGGCACGGTTTCGTCATGGCGGCGGCGGGCGTCGACGCCTCCAACACGGCGCCCGGCACGGCGCTGTTGCTGCCGAAGGACCCGGACGCCTCCGCGCGGACGATCCGCGCGGGGGTGCGCGAGGCACTCGGCGTCAACGTCGGCGTCGTCGTCACCGACACCTTCGGGCGCCCCTGGCGCGAGGGCCAGACCGACGTCGCCATCGGCGCGGCCGGTGTCCGCGTCGTCGACGACCTCCGGGGCGCGACCGACTCCCACGGCAACGAACTCGCCGTCACCGTCACGGCGTTGGGCGACGAGCTGGCCGCGGCCGGCGACCTCGTCAAGGGCAAGGCGGGCGGCACCCCGGTGGCCGTGGTGCGCGGCCTGGAACGCCTGGTGCTCCCGGCCGAGGAGAGCGGCGACGGCGCCCGCGCGCTGCTGCGGCCGGCCGCCGACGACATGTTCCGGCTCGGCACGTCGGAGGCGGTGCGCGAGGCGGTCTCCCTGCGCCGCACGATCCGCGACTTCACCGACAGCCCCGTCGACGGGGACGCGGTGCGGCGGGCCGTGGCGCTGGCCGTCACCGCTCCGGCGCCGCACCACACGACGCCGTGGCGCTTCGTGCTGCTGGAGACCGAGGCCGCCCGGGTGGGCCTGCTGGACGCGATGCGCGACGCGTGGATCGCCGACCTGCGCCGCGACGGCCGGAGCGAGGAGTCCATCGCCAAGCGCGTACGACGCGGCGACGTCCTGCGCCGGGCGCCCTATCTGGCCGTTCCCTGCCTGGTCGCCGACGGGGCGCACGACTACCCCGACCCCCGGCGGTCGGCGGCCGAGCGCGAGATGTTCGTGGTCGCGATGGGCGCGGCCGTGGAGAACTTCCTCGTCGCCCTCGCCGGGGAGCAACTGGGCTCCGCGTGGGTGTCGTCCACGATGTTCTGCCGCGACGTGGTGCGCGAGGTGCTGGACCTGCCCGGCGACTGGGACCCGATGGGCGCCGTCGCGATCGGCCGGCCCGCGTCGCCGCCGAAGGATCGGCCGGCGCGGGGCGCGGAGGCGTTCATCACGGTGCGCTAGGCGTCGTTCGTGCCGCCGTCACCGGGGTGGCCGGTCCGGCGCGCCGGAAATCCGGTCGACGGCCGGGTGGGTGGGAGGGCAGTCTCCGGACATGGAAGAACGTGTCTGGCCTCTGTACGCGCTCCACATCACCACGCCTCGGCTGGAGTTGGGCCTGCCCGGTCTGGCCGCGCTCGCCGAACTGGCGGGCGTCGCCGCCGCCGGCGTCCACGACGAGGCCCGTATGCCGTTCAGCGTGCCGTGGACGGACGCGAGTCCGCGCGAACGCGAACGGGCCACGTTCCAGCACGTGCTGGGAACGGTGGCGGCGTGGCGCCCGGAGGACTGGACGCTGAGCCTGGCGGTGCGGTGCGAGGGAGAGGTCGTCGGGCGGCAGGACCTGAGCGCGAGGGACTTCGCCGTCACCCGCGAGGCCGGGACGGGCTCGTGGCTGGGGCTGGCGCACCAGGGCCGGGGCATCGGCACGGAGATGCGGGCCGCGGTGCTGCACCTGGCCTTCGAGGGGCTCGGCGCGCGCTGCGTCACCTCCGCGGCGATGGCGGACAACCCGGCCTCGCGCCGTGTCTCCGACAAGCTCGGCTACCGGTTCGACGGCGTGGACGTGGCGGCCGTACGGGGCTCCGCCCGGACCCTGCACCGGCTCCGCCTGAGCCGGGCGGACTGGGAGGCGCGCCGTGGCGTTCCCGTCGAGATCCGGGGGCTGGAGCGGTGCCGGGACCTGTTCGGGGCCGGCGACGACGGCCGCTGACACGGCCGCCGCACCACCGCACCGCGGCCCCGGCCCCCCGCGGCCGGTGTCAGACGGTGTTCGCCGGCCCGGTCCTGCGGACGTGCAGCACGCTGCCGTCCAGGGGCAGCGGTGCCCGGCCCACCAGCGTGAGGCCCGCGTCGGCGAACAGCCGGGCGTAGTGGTCGGCGCGCCGTTCACGGCCGCCGACGTTGCACATCATGTGCAGGTCCCAGGCCGTGGCCAGCGAGGCCGAGCCGTCGGCGGGCAGGACGCGTTCGACGACGAGCAGATCGGCGGTGTCGGGCATCGCGCGGGCGCAGTGGCGCAGGATCTCGCGGCAGCGGTCGTCGTCCCAGTCGTGCAGGACGCGCGACAGGACGTAGATGTCCCCGCCCGCGGGTACGTCCGCGAAGTCGCCCGCCCGGAACGTGCACCGCGCCGTGTGGCCGGCCGCGCCCAGGACGCGGCGCGCGGCCTCGACGGTCTGCGGGCGCTCCAGCAGGAGGCCGTGCAGGCGGGGGTGCGCGGAAAGGATTCGGCTGAGCAGTTCCCCGTTGCCACCCGCGATGTCGACCACGGTGGCCCCTTCGGCCGCCGCGGTGAGCACCGGGTGGGCGGGCAGCGGGTCGAACATCCGTGAACCGGCGGCCATCGACCGGTCGAAGAGTTCGGCGAGTTCGGGGTCGCGGGCGAAGTGGTCGAAGTGGTTCTCGCCGAAGCGCTGCTCGAAGGCGATCTGTCCGGTGCGCACGGTGTGCCCGAGCCCGGCGAAGGACTCGTAGAACGGCCCTCCGTACATCAGCGCCAGCGGCCGCATCGACCCTTCGGCGTCCGCGCGCAGCAGCCCGCCGGTGTCCGTGAGCCGGAAACCGTCGCGGTCCTCGCTCACCACGCCGAGCATGGTGAGGTAGCGCAGCAGGGTGGCCAGGTTCGGCGCGAAGGCACCGATTTCCCGCGCCAGTTCCGCCACGCCGACGCCCCGCTCGCCGTCCATCGCGTCGGCCACCTCCAGCCGCGCGAACGCGGCCAGGGCCTGCGTCGTCCACGCCCCGGTCAGCAGGCGCAGCAGGGTCTCTGCGGGCTGCCGCTCGCGGTGCTCGTCGAGGTGGGCGGCGAGGATGTCGCGGTGGTCGCCGGGGACGTACAGCTCCACGCGCCGGTACCCGGCCTTGGCCTCGGCGGGCGCGGTGAAGTAGAACACCGTGCCGTTCTCGTGCGGGTTGTAGCCGCCGCCGTCGGGGGTGGCGCCGTACCGTCCGAAGGCCGCGCACAGGCCGCGCAGGACCAACGGGTCCGGTGCCTCGACCTCGAAGGCGACATGCGCCTCGTGCTGCCGCTCCCGCTCGTGCGCGGCGACCGTGTCGAGGTCCGAGCCCGGCGGCACGGTCAGCGCGAACACCTCGACCGTGCGCCGCGCCCCGTCCGGGCATTCCGCCACGGGGCGCAGGACGCCGATGTCGAGATCCGCCGCACACCGCTTGTGCCGTACGGCCAGACGCTCGCGCACGACGACGCTCGGCGCCGGCGGCGCGTCCGCGACGAGCCCGCAGTCGGCGAGCATGGCCTCCAGCGCCGCCTCGCCGGGCGGGAAGACGAGCAGCGCCGCGTGCGAGAAGTCGCAGCGCTCCACCATGGTCCGCAGCTCCGGGCCGTCGAGCCCGGGAAGCAGGAGCGGGAGCAGCGTGGCGGTGTCCTGCTCCTTGACGAAGTCGACCGTCGCGCGCAGGCGGGACGTATCGCCCGACAATGCCATGATCATTGCGGGGGGATCCTCATTCCGGTGTTCGGATGTGTGCGTACGGATGTACGCGGATGCGGAGCTGGAGGATGACGGGCTACACGCCGACGTAGTGCTCGGCGAACCAGTCCTGCTGGCTGCGCGAGGTGCGCAGCGAGGTGAGGCGGGAACGGCGCAGGGAGTTGTGGAACAGCGACTCGCCGTCCGCGCCGGACGGGCCGTGCAGCAGCCCGATCATCCAGTGCGAGAACTCCTGCGCACGCCAGATGTGCGTCAGGCACCTCGCCGAGTAGGCGTCGAGGCCCTTGGGGTCCCCGGCGGTGAGGTCGTCGATCAGCGCACGGGCCAGGACCGCCGCTTCGAGGACCGCGAGATTGGCGCCCTTCGCGGCGGACGGGCTGATCAGGCCGGCGGCGTCGCCCACGAGGAACAGCGCGCCGTGGCGCAGCGGTTCGAGCACGTCGGACTCCAGGTCGACGACGGAACGCTGCACGACGCGCCCGCGGCGCAGCGGGCCGTACTCCCTCGCCCGCATCCGCAGGTCCAGCTCGTCCCAGATCCGCTCCTCGGACCAGGCACCGGCCGGGGTGCCGCGCTCGCACTGCAGGTAGTAGCGGGTGACCTCGCTGGTGCGGGCCATGTGCCCGGCGAACCCGCGCTCGTGCACGGCGTACCCGACGGCGTCCAGGCTGGGCGGCGCCTCGGCGAGCAGACCGAGCCAGGTCACACCGTGGTCGCGGTGGTGGCGGACCGTTCCGGCCGGCAGGGAACGCCGGGCCGCGCCGTGCCGCCCGTCGCAGCCGGCCACGTACCGCGCCCGCCACAGGCCGGGCCGCCGGTCGGCCTCGCGCACGTCCACCTCGGGCCGGTCGGTGTCGGCGTCGCGCACGGCCACGGCCTCGGTGCCGAAACGGATCTGTCCGCCGCGCTCCAGGTAGCGCGTCAACAGGTCGGTCACCAGGTCTTGTTGGGGGTAGACGGTGTGCCGCTCCCCCTGTCCCAGCCCGCTGTAGTCCAGCCGGAACCGGCCGTCCTCGGTACGGAACTCGCAGGTGCTGTGGATCTGCCCGCGCCGGTCCAGCCCCTCGGCGAGACCGTGCTGTTTCAGGATCCGCACGGTGTTGGCGGCCAGGAACCCCGCACGCGCCCGCGTCTCCACATGCGTGCGCTCGGCCCGCTCCAGGACGACGCAGTCGATCCCGTGGTCCACGAGGATGTTGCCGAGCACGAGCCCGGCCGGCCCGGCCCCGAGGACGACCACACCGGTCGCGTGGCCGGCCGGTCGCCGGCTGTTCCCGTTTGTCACGGAACCAGATACTAGGTAGATCAACATCCCCGGTCGCACCGAAATCACCTGATTGCCAGGCTCGAACGGCAAAGAGATCACCACTGCCGACAGACGCCGGGCGCAGGACCCGTACGACGGACCGGGCGCTCGGACGTGAGGCCCGTCGTCTCGGTGCCGGTGACAGCACTCCTCGCGCCGAAGTGGACGATGGTGGCGAGCAGTTGCCCGGGGTCGTCACGCGCGGAGCCGCGTGCGCGTCAGAGCGGAACGATGTTGCCCGGGGCCATGCGCGGAGCGCGGCGCGGGGGGCGGCGGCCGGTCAGGAGGATGAGGCGGGCGGCGCGGTGGCGCTGGCCCGCGTAGGGCTCCAGGAGCTCCAGCATGGTGGCGTCGTCGGTGCGGTGGGCGCCGGTGAGGGCGTAGCCGACGGTGTGCGGCAGATGGAGGTCGCCGACCGTGACGGCGTCGGGGTCGCCGTTGCTGCGCTGGAGCGTCTCGGCGGCGGTCCAGGGGCCGATGCCGGGGACGGCCTGCAGGCGTGCGAAGGCCTCGGCGGGGCCGAAGCCGGTGGCCTGCTCCATGCGGGCGGCGGCGCGGGCGGCGCGCACGGCGGCCGCGGAGCGCTTGCCGTCCACGTTGGCGCGGTGCCATTCCCAGGACGGGATCATGGCCCAGCCGCGGGCGTCGGGCATGACGCGCATGCGCAGTTCCTCGCCGGGGCCGGGGGCGGGCTCGCCGAAGCGCCACAGCAGGACGCGCCAGGAGCGGTAGGCCTCGTCGGAGGTGACCTTCTGCTCCAGGATCGCGGGCACGAGCGATTCCAGCACCAGGCCGGTGCGGGTCAGGCGGAGTCCGGGGTTGCGGCGGTGGGCCTCGTGGACGACACGGTGGCGGGCGGTGAACGCGCCGGGCTCGTCGGCGTCGCCGAGCAGGTGCGGCAGACGGTCGAGCAGCCAGTCGGCGCCTGGCCCCCATCCCTGGGCCTCGACCTCGCCGCCGGCGGGGCGGGCGATGCGCAGCGTGCCGGGGCCCTCGGGGGTGCGCGAGGCGCGGTAGACCGCGCCGTCGGGGCCCACCCGGAAGGCGGGGTCGCCGGGGCCGCGGCGCAGTGGTCCGAGGGTCAGGCCCAGGTCCAGCGGGCCGCGTGGGGTCCACCGGCGGATCCGGCCCGCCGTGCGCGGGCCGGGCACGCGTGCCGTCGCGCCGCGGAGGAGTCGGGTCTGCTCGGGATGCACGCCCCGAGCCTACGCGCCGGGGCCCCGCGTCACTGGTCGGACGAGAAGCGCACTGCCCCGTCCGGGATGACCGCCCCGCACCACACCCGCGCGCCGTACCGCAGTTCGTTGTCCGCGCCGACGTGGGCGGCGTCGCCGATGACCGCGGTGTGGAGGACGGTGCGCTCGCCGATGACCGCGCCCGCGCCGATGAGGGAGTCGGTGACGATCGCGCCGGGCCGGACCACGGCGCCGGCGAGGACCGTGCTGCCCTCCACGACCGCGCCGGAGCCGATGACCGCGCCGGCGGACACGGCGGTGCCGCCGGTGAGCTTGGCGTCGTCGGCGACGCGGGCGCCCTCCAGGACGAGGCGTTCGCCGCAGCGCCCCGGCACGGCCGGGGACGGGGCGCGACCGAGGACGAGGTCGGCGGAGCCGCGCACGAAGGCCTGCGGGGTACCGAGGTCGAGCCAGTACGTGGAGTCGACCATGCCCTGCAGGTGCGCGCCGTCGGCGAGCAGGCCGGGAAAGGTCTCCCGCTCGACGGAGACCGGGCGGCCGGCCGGGATGGCGTCGATGACGGAGCGGTTGAAGACGTAGGCGCCGGCGTTGATCTGGTCGGTGACGATCTCCTCGGGGGTCTCCGGCTTCTCCAGGAAGGCGGTGACGCGGCCGTCGGCGCCGGTCGGCACCAGCCCGTAGGCGCGCGGGTCGTCGACCCGGGTGAGGTGGAGGGAGACGTCGGCGCCGCTGCGGCGATGGGTGGCGACCAGGCCCGCGATGTCGAGGCCGGTGAGGATGTCGCCGTTGAAGATCAGGACGGGGTCGCCGGGCGCGGAGTCCAGGCGGCCCGCGACGTTGCGGATGGCGCCTCCGGTGCCCAGGGGCTCGTCCTCGGTGACGTACTCCAGGCGCAGTCCGAGCTCTGATCCGTCGCCGAACCAGGGCTCGAAGACCTCGGCGAGGTAGGAGGTGGCGAGAACGATGTGCTCGACGCCCGCGGCGCGGGCCCTGGCCAGCTGGTGGGTGAGGAAGGGGACACCCGCCGCGGGGACCATCGGCTTGGGGGTGTGCACCGTCAGGGGCCGCAGCCGCGTGCCCTTGCCGCCGACCAAGAGGATCGCTTCAGTCACCTGTGTTGTCTCCGCTTCCTGGCGGGGCCGAACGTACGAGCGGCCAATCCTATGCAGGTCTCGTCGCGGCTCCCATCAGCGACCCTGGAGGGCCGCCGCCTTGCGGCGGATGTAGCCGAGATCGTCGTACAGCACCGTTCCTGGGCACTCGGTCGCGAAGCCGTCGCGGTGCCCGGAGATGGAATTGAAGCTGACCCGGACACCCTTCCTGTACTTGTTGCTCCCTCCTGACAAGAGATATGCCGTACCGGCCGGATTGTGTCCGTAGATGCCGAGTTTCCAGGCGGCGAGCCGGGCGACCGCGGCAAGCGCCTTCTCGGAGGGCTCGTCGTCGCTGAACGTGCCGAGTACGGCCACGCCCACGCTGTCGGCGTTGAAGCCGAGGGTGTGCGCGCCGAACACGGCCTTGGCGACCCCGCCGCCCCGGCCCTCGTAGATGGTTCCGCATTTGTCGACAAGGAAGTTGTAGCCGATGTCGCGCCACCCGCTGCTCTTGATGTGGTAGCGGTAGATGCTGCGGATGAGCGACGGTGCGTCAGCGCAGTCGTAGTCGTTGCCCGTGGCGCTGTGGTGGACGAAGACCGTGTCGACCTGGTCGGTGAAGAGGAAGTCCTCGGTGCGCAGGGACTCGTCGGCGCCCCAGCCGGCTCGGGTGACGATGCGAGGGCGGGCGCCGATGTAGTGGCGGCCGGTGATCTTCTCGGTCTCGGCCTGGGTGAGGGCGGGGACGACGGGCAGCTCGTCGTCGGTGCCCGTGGTGTCGGTGGGGTCGGTGACGTCGCCCTCGTCGGCATTCCCGGGTTCGTCGTCCTTGTCGCCCTTGTCGCCCTTGTCGCCCTTGTCGCCCTTGTCGCCCTTGTCACCGGGGCGAGTCGGGTCGTCGACCGGGTCGTCCACCGGATCGGAGGGGGCGGCCTCGGAAGTGGGGCCGGTCCCGGACGGCGGCGCGCCCGCGGTGGACGGCGCCGCCGAGGGCGCCCCCGGCGGATCGTCCCCCGGGTCGACCATGTCCAGCCGCAGCCCCTTGGGCAGGGCGGGCAGCGCGCCCCGCACACCGCCGGTCCGCTTGGGCACGACGCGTACCTCGACCCCGTCGGACCGGCCGACCCACAGCGGGGCGGTGGCGCCGCGCACGCCCGCCTCGGTCGCCTCCGGGGAGCCGGCGTCCGGGGCGTCCTCGGAGTGCGACTCGACGTCCCGCCAGGCCGACCACACACCGGTGCCGACGGCACGCGTGCGCACCTGAACCGTGCCCTCGAGGTCGGTGCGGGAGTCGCCCCAGGTGACGCCGAGCAGGGAGAAGGGCTTGACGGACCGCTCGGGAAGCCCTTCGGCCAGAGGCGAGCCGAGCGCGCGGCCGGAGGTCGCGAGCGGGGCCAGCATCATGGTGTGGGTGCTCCCCGACGGGGCGTCGGGAGCGGCGGCCCGGTACGGGGTGTGGATCGTCGCGGTGGCGCCGGAGGGGAGCGCGAGCGGGAGGGCGAGAGCAGCCATGCACGCGCAACCGACGGAAGTGGCAATAAAGGCACGCATGAGAAAAACACTTACATAAGCCCCAAAAACCCGCAGCCGGGATCTGACGGGCGTTCCGATCCCGGCCGGCGGCCTGCCACTCCCTCAGCAACACCCGCGCACAGGGCTCCTGACGTAGCCTGGGCCGCGTGACATCGACTGCCCGTACGCCCGCCGACCTGCTGCGTTCCGCGCTCGCGACGGACCCCGCCCGCCCCTTGGTCACCTTCTACGACGACGCCACCGGCGAGCGCGTCGAACTGTCGGTGGCCACCTTCGGCAACTGGGTGGCGAAGACCGCCAACCTCATCCAGGACGAACTCGGCGCCCAGCCGGGTGACCGGGCCGCGCTGCTGCTGCCGGCCCACTGGCAGACCGCGGTGTGGCTGCTCGCCTGCTTCTCCACCGGTGTGGTGGCGGTGCCCGGCGGGGACCCGGCCGCGGCCGACTTCACCGTCTCCGGCCCCGACACCCTGGAGGCGGCCCTGGCCTGCCCCGGCGAGCGGGTCGCGCTGGCGCTGCGCCCGCTGGGCGGGCGGTTCCCGCAGCCGCCGGCCGGGTTCACCGACTACGCGGTGGAGGTGCCGGCGCAGGGCGACCGCTTCGCCCCCTACGCGCCCGTGGACCCCGGCGCCCCGGCGCTGGAGCTGCCGGGCGGCGAGGAGCTGACCGGGGCCGAGGTGGTGGAGCGGGCGGCCGCGTCGGCGTCGTCGTTCGGCCTGACGGCGGGCTCCCGGCTGCTGTCGGGCCGGCCCTTCGGCGACTGGGATGGGCTCGCGGCCGGGCTGCTGGCGCCGCTGGCGGCGGGCGGCTCCGTGGTGCTCTGCCGCCATCTGGACCGGCTGGACGCCTCCGGCCTGGACAAACGGCGGGAGAGCGAGCGCGTCACCCACATGGCCTAAGAAGGGCCGGAACCGCCACTTTCCGGCAGGCGAACCGGCGGTAACCGCGCGAAGGTGGAAGGTCGAACGTACAAGTGAACAACTCCGCACAACCGAGTGCGGAATTCAACTGTCTGTACGGGTGAGAAGCAAGACACAACATCCGAAGGACGGGGCCGTACGTGACCACGCCAGCCGATTCGCCGGAGTCGAAGGACACCTCTCCCGGCGCGGTGCCACCGCCGGCCCGTCAGCGACGCCGCCGCTGGGTGCGCGTCCTGGCCGGCGTCACCGCGCTGGCACTGCTGTCCGGCGCGGGCGTCGCCTGGCACCTGTACCGGCAGCTGGACGGGAACATCCAGACGGACACCGACACCACCCGCGAGCTGCTGCGTGTCCAGTCCGAGCGGCCCAGCGCGCTGCCGCAGGCGACCTCCGCCGAGAACATCCTGCTGCTCGGCTCCGACAACCGCGGCGACGGCAACGGCAAGTACGGTCAGGACACCGGCACCCAGCGCTCGGACACCGCGATCCTGCTGCACCTGGCCGCGGACCGGAAGACCGCGACGGCGGTCAGCCTGCCGCGCGACCTGATGGTGGACATCCCCTCCTGCCGGCGGCCCGACGGCAGCATGTCCACGGCCCAGTTCGCGCAGTTCAACTGGGCGTTCGAGTTCGGCGGGGCGGCGTGCACGATCCGTACCGTCGAGAAGCTGACCGGCGTCCGGGTCGACCACCATCTCGTGGTGGACTTCAGCGGGTTCAAGAAGATGGTCGACGCGGTCGGCGGTGTCGAGGTCTGCGTCCCGCACGACGTGCACGACCAGGACGCGCACCTGGACCTGAAGGCCGGGCGCCAGGTGCTGCACGGCGAGGACGCCCTCGGCTACGTACGCGCCCGTCACGGCATCGGCGACGGCAGCGACACCCAGCGCATCGACCGGCAGCAGGAGTTCCTGGCGTCGCTGGTGAAGAAGGTCGACAGCACGGGCGTGCTGCTCAACCCCGCCAAGCTCTATCCGCTGCTGGACGCGGCGACTTCCTCCCTCACCGCCGACCCCGGACTGGACTCGCTGCGCGAGCTGTACGACCTCACCCAGACCCTGCGCCGGACGCCCGCCGGCCAGGTGCGCTTCCTGACCGTGCCGCGCCAACCCTACGTGCAGGACCCGAACCGGGACGAACTCGTACAGCCCGCCGCGGAAAAGCTCTTCAGGACGCTGCGCGAGGACGGCACCGTGGAGGTGCAGGACGACGGCGCGAGCCCCGGCCCGAGCGAGACCCCCACCCGGGGCGGAACCACATCCACCGCTTCCGCATCTCCCTCTGCGACGGCGACCGCGACGGACTCCCCCGCCTATCGCGGCACGACCGCGGACCGCGATGTCTGCGGTGGCAGTGGGGATTGAACAGTTTGTCCAGTTGTAGGGACAGGAATTTGTCAGCGGCGCGCCTAGACGTTGAACTGTGGGGTTAGTGTGGGCGATCCGGCCTGATGCAGCGGCCGAGACGGAGGACTCGATCGACCGTGGACACGCAAGGCCGTAGGCAGCACGTCGACCCGGCGGACCAGTGGGTCTTCGATCCCGAGACCGGCAGCTACCAGCTCCGGCTGGACCCGGAGGCGCCGGCGGACCGCGCCGTTCCCTCCCAGGGCGGCCGCCGGACGCAGCGCGACCCTCAGCAGAGCCGGAGCCGCCAGCAGGGGCAGGCGGGTCAGGGCACTCGGACCGGCCAGGGCCGCGAGGGCCAGACCCGGCAGGGACAGGGCGGCCAGGGACAGCCTCCCGGGCCGCGCCGCCAGGGACAGCGCGCGGGGCAGGGCGGCCGGCGGGGCGCCGGCCCGGAGACCGCCGGCGGCCGCGCGGCGACCCGCGCCGGACGGCGCAAGGCGCAGTCGCGCAAGTCGGGCCGGAAGAAGGCCCTGATCTGGACCGCCGGCACGCTCGGCCTGGTCGTCGTGGCCGCGAGCGTCGGTGTCTACGTGCTGTACCAGCAGCTCAACGGCAACATCAACACGGTGGACACCGGCATCGGTTCCAGCAGCGTCACCACCGACGGCCCGGTCAACATCCTCGTGATCGGCACCGACAGCCGGCAGGGCCTCAAGGGCAAGTACGGCGACACGGCGAACGTCGGCCACGCGGACACCACGATCCTCTTCCATGTCTCCAAGGACCGCACCAACGCGACCGCGTTGAGCATTCCGCGCGACATCATCACCGACATCCCCGACTGCCCGACGAAGCAGGCGGACGGCTCCACGAAGCTCATCCCGGGCGAGGAGGGGGTCCGCTTCAACACCAGCCTGGGGCAGTACGGACGCGACCCGGGCTGCACGATGCGCACGGTCAAGGCGCTGACCGGGATCACGCCGGACCACTTCATGATGGCCAACTTCGACGCCGTCAAGGACCTCTCCACGGCGGTGGGCGGCGTCGAGGTGTGCCTGGCCAAGGACATCGACGACCCTGACTCGCACCTCAAGCTGCCCAAGGGCACGCACAAGGTGCAGGGCGAGCAGGCGCTGGCGTTCGTCCGCACCCGGCACAGCGTCGGCTTCGGCGGCGACCTGAGCCGTATCCAGTTGCAGCAGCAGTTCCTGGGCTCGATGGTGCGGGAGATGAAGTCGGGTGACACGCTGACCAGCCCGACGAAGCTGCTGAAGCTGGCGAACACCGCGACCAAGGCGCTCACCGTGGACACCGGGATCGGCAGCGTGACGAAGCTGACCAATCTGGCCAAGGACCTGAGCCAGGTGAACACCAAGAACATCACCTTCGCCACCGTCCCGGTCATAGACAACCCCGCCGAGAAGGTGCACACCACCGTCGTCCTGGACAAGACCCGGGCGCCGCAACTGTTCTCCATGGTGCGTCAGGACATCTCGCTCACCGAGGTGAAGAAGAAGGAGAAGGACGCGGCCGCGGGCAAGCTCAAGGGCCCCAAGGCCGACGCCATCAACGTCCGGGTCGAGGTCTTCAACGGCAGCGGGATCTTCGGCGCGGCCCAGGACACCGTCAGCTGGCTGCAGAACGCACAGGGCGTCACCCGTTCCACCAACGGCGGCAACGCGCCCGCCGAGGCGAAGAAGACGACGCTGGAGTACGCCCCCAACCAGGCCGACCAGGCACGGCGACTGGCCGACATGATGGGGCTGCCCGCCTCAGCGCTCAAGGAGGGCACGAAGGACGCGGCACCGCGCGCCAACATGACCCTCACCCTCGGCAAGGACTTCACCGCCGCGGGGACGCCGATCACGGCGCCCACCAAGGCGCCCGAGGGGATCCAGAAGGTCGAGGCGGACGACAAGAGCGTCTGCGCCAAGTAGCGGGGCGGCGGGGCCGGCTCGCGGAGAACACGGCGAGAACACATCTACGGGGATTCAACGGGGTTTCAGGGGTGGGGACCAGACATGACCGACCGTGGCGTGCGCGATCTCGGATGGGACGACAGCCTGTACGAGACGCGTCCGCAGCATGAGGCGGACGCACCGCACACGGAGCCCGCGCCGGACGGAGCGGGCGACGGCGGCCGTGCGCGGCGCGCCGCGGGGAGCCCCCGGCGGCGCGGACGGCGGGCGTTGCGCTGGATCGCGATCGTCCTGGCCCTGCTGATACTCGGTACGGCGGGGGCCGGTTACGCGTACTACCAGCACTTGAGCCACAACATCCGCAAGGGCAAGCGCAGCAGCGGCGCCAGCGACGTGCACAAGGCGCCCACGAACGCGCTCAACATCCTTCTGCTGGGCTCCGACAGCCGCAACACGGACGCCAATCTGAAGCTGGGCGGCGCCAAGTACACCCGCGGGGACAAACCGCGCGCCGACGTGATCATGCTCGTGCACGTCTCCGCCGACCGCAGCAACATGTCGGTGGTGAGCATCCCGCGCGACACCCGGGTGCCGATCCCGGAGTGCACCGACCCCAAGACGGGCGAGAAGTTCCCCGCCACCACGCACGCGATCATCAACGAAAGCCTCACGCACGGCGGTCCGGGCTGCACGCTGGCCACCGTCCAGAACCTCACCAAGGTCTACATCGACCACTGGATGATGATCGACTTCGCGGGCGTGGTGAAGATGGCCGACGCGGTGGGCGGCGTCGAGGTGTGCGTGCAGCAGAACGTGTGGGACCACCCCACGCCGCAACAGCCCGGCGGCTCCGGCCTGAAGCTCCGGGCGGGCCGGCAGAAGATATCCGGGAAGACCGCGCTGCAGTGGCTGCGCACCCGGCACGCCTTCGAGAGCGACCTCGGCCGGGCCGAGGCCCAGCACATGTACATGAACTCGATGGTGCGGGAGCTGCGCTCGCAGAACGTCTTCACCGACGGCGGCCGGCTGCGGAACCTGGCGGAGGCGGCGACCAAGGCGCTGCAGGTCTCGGAGGAGATCGGCACCCCGAAGAAGCTGTACAACCTCGGCATGGAGCTCAAGAGCGTCCCGTCGAAGCGGATCACGATGCTCACCATGCCGCCGGCCACGGACCCGGAGAACGACCAGCACTACATCCCGGACGCGGTGGACGCGCCCAAGGTGTGGGCGAAGCTCGTGAACGACGTGCCGTTCGACGACAACGGCAAGAAGAAGGCGAAGAAGAAGCCCGCCGAGTCGGGACCGCCGGCGCGGCCGGCCGCCGACATCCCGGTGACCGTGGTCAACGGCACCGCCGGCGACAGCTCGGGCACCCCCGTGAACGGCCGCGCGGGCGTCGTGGCGGGCCTCCTGGCCGGCCAGGGCTTCACGGGGGCCGTGAAGGCCCCCGAGGCGCAGCCGTCGGCCACCACCACGATCGACTACCCCGCCGGCCAGGGGGCCCAGGCCCGGTCGGACGCGCTCGCCGTGGCGAAGGCGCTCAAACTGCCGGCCGGCATTGTGAAGGAATCCTCACACGTTGCCTCCGTCACACTCGTGGTCGGCGCGGACTGGCGCGAGGGGACGGCCTACGCGGGTGCCGCCGACCCCGACGAGAAGGTCCCCGACAGCGCCGACGCCCTCAACGGCTCGGACAAATCGAAGTGCATGCCCGTGTATGCGCCGTATCGGTGGTAGCCGGGAGCCCGTCCCTTTTGAGGTAAGAGGACGATCGTTTTACATGACTGATAAGAAGCGCATGGCTTGACGGTTGTCGTCGTTATGTATCGTGACCTCCAACCATCCGCGAGCATTGCTGTCGGATCCCACAGGGTTTTGACAGTCGCGTAGCTGAGACTCACCCACGATCCGCGGCGCTGCGGCGCAGCAGTTGACGTAGTGACCAGCGCGTCATGGGAGGCCTACATGCGCCACGGCAGCGCCCCCGGGGGGCTCAACGCCCCCTACGAACCTCACGAACCCGGGTGGGGCAACGCTCCGTACAGGGGCGGTGACGGGGCGCCGCACATTCCGCAGCAGCCCTCGTACGGCGGCGGTTACCAGCCGCAGGAGCAGTACGCCCCCTACGACACGGCGGCGTACCAGCCCTCGGCCCTCGACCACGAGGCGTACGAGCCGGACCCATACGCCCCCGCGGAGGAGGACGACGACGCCTACACCCGCACCGAACCGCGGACCGGCGGGCCGGGCGACGGTGGCGGCGACGACGGCACCGGGGACCCCGGCGGAGCGGGCCGGCGCGGCAACCGTCGCCGCAAAAAGGGCAAACGGCGCGCCCTGCGCTGGGTGGCGATCGTCACATCGCTCGCGATAGTCGGGTCGGCCGGCGCCGCCTGGGCCTATTACGAGCACCTGAACGCCAACATCCAGAAGGACGCTCTCAACCTCGGCGACGGCAAGACCGCCAAGAGCAAGGCCAACGCGGCCGGCCAGACCCCGATGAACATCCTGCTGCTGGGCTCCGACAGCCGGGCCTCCAAGGAGAACCAGAAGCTCGGCGGCGCCAAGGCCGACGCGACCCGCAAGCCGCTGGCCGACGTCCAGATGCTGCTGCACGTCTCGGCCGACCGCAGCAACATGACCGTGGTCAGCGTCCCGCGCGACACCCGGGTCACCATCCCCAAGTGCACCGACCCCGACGACGGCACGGTCTACCCCGAGACCGACTCGGAGACGATCAACGCCAGCCTCCAGCACGGCGGGCCCGGCTGCACCGTGGCCACCTGGGAGAACCTGACCGGCATCCACATCGACCACTTCATGATGATCGACTTCGCCGGCGTGGTCTCGATGGCCGACGCGGTCGGCGGCGTCCCGGTCTGCGTCAAGAGCAACGTCTGGGACAAGAAGTCCGGTCTGAAGCTCACCGCCGGCGACCACACCATCAAGGGCCAGCAGGCGCTGCAGTGGCTGCGCACCCGCCACGGCTTCGAGGACGGCAGCGACATCGGCCGCACCCACGCCCAGCACATGTACATGAACGCGATGGTGCGCCAGCTGAAGTCCGGCACGAAGCTCACCGACCCCGGGGCGCTGACGGGCCTCGCGGAGAGCGCCACGAAGGCGCTGACGGTCGACACCGGCCTCGGCAAGGTCACGAAGCTGTACGGCCTCGCCAACGACCTCAAGAGCGTCCCCACCAACCGGATCACCATGACCACCATGCCGTGGGGCGCCGACCCGCGGGACCCCAACGCGCACGTCGTGCCGACCCCCGCCGCGACCAAGCTCTTCACACTGCTCCGCAACGACCAGGCGGTCGACGGCAAGAAGAGCAAGAAGAAGACGCCGGCGACGGCCGCCTCGACCGCCAAGCCCGCGGCCAAGGGGGACATCCCCGTCACCGTCGAGAACGGCACCGGCACGGCCTCACAGGCCGCCGTCCCCGGACGGGCCTCGGCGATCTCCGACCGGCTCGTCGCGCTCGGCTACACCCAGGCGACCACCGACAGCACGCCCCAGTCGCAGTCCGGCAGCACGGTCACGTACCCGGCCGACGACCAGAAGGCCAACGCCCTGGCGGTCGCGAAGTCGCTGGGCCTGCCGACGAGCGCGGTGAAGAAGTCCGACGCGGCCTCCGGGATCACGCTGGTGATCGGCGCCGACTGGACGACCGGCACGAGCTACCCGAAGCAGAGCTCGTCCGACACCAAGGAAGTCCTGGACAGCGCGAACGCGCTCAACGCCTCCGACAAGTCGGCGTGCATGAAGGTCAACCCGTACTACATCTGGTAGGCCGCACCGGCCGGGCCCCGCGGGGCCCGGCCACCGGCGCTACGCGTCGGCGTCGGCGGTCGCCCGCACCGCCGGGCGGCGGCTGGCGATGACCCGCCGGGCGAGCGAACGCGGGCTGGTCAGGAAGCCGAAGCCCCACGACATGTGCATGGTGGCCAGCGCCACCGGGACCTGCGCCCGGGCCTTGACCGACAGCCCCTTGCCGGCGGGCAGCGAACCCAGCGCGATGGCGGCCAGATAGCCACCGGGGACGACGAAGCCCAGCGGGGTGACGGCCGCGCCGACGACGATGCCCGCCGCGATCGCCAGGACGGCTCCGGGAGCGGCCAGATAGCGCAGATTGACCGAGCCCTGGTGGTAGCGGGTGACGACCCGGCGCCAGCGGCCGTAGTCCTTGTACTGCTTGGCCAGCGCCCGCACGCTCGGCCGGGGCCGGTAGGAGACGCGCAGCTCGGGTGAGAACCAGATCAGGCCGCCCGCCTCGCGGATGCGGTAGTTCAGCTCCCAGTCCTGGGCGCGGATGAACTCCTCGTTGTAACCGCCCTGCTGCTCCAGCACCTCGCGGCGGAAGACGCCCAGGTAGACGGTGTCCGCGGGGGCCGCCTGGCCGCCGGTGTGGAAGGCCGCGTTGCCGACGCCGATCTTCGAGGTCATGGCGGCGGCGACGGCGCGCTCCCAGTCGTTCTCGCCCTCGGCGTGCATGATGCCGCCGACGTTGGCGGCGCCGGTCTCGTCCAGCAGCCGCACCGCGGTCTTGATGTAGTCCGGGGAGAGCATGCCGTGGCCGTCCACGCGGACCACGACGGGGTGCCGGGAGGCCTTGATGGCGGCGTTCAGGGCGGCGGGGGTGCGGCCGGTGGGGTTGGGCACGGTGTGCACCCGGGGGTCCTCGCGCACGAGCTCCGCGGCGATCTCGTCGGTGCGGTCCGCCGAGGGGCCGAGGGCGATGACGACCTCCAGCTCACCCGCGTAGTCCTGCTCCAGGATGTGCCGGACGGAGGCGCGCAGATGGCGCTCCTCGTCGAGCACGGGCATGATCACGGAAACGGCGGGCGGCAGGTGGGGGGTCGCAGCGTTCACAGCCGCACACGTTACCGCGAACGGATGACAGCGGTGCGCATGCCAGGGCGAGGCTCATACCGTAGGACGGTATGACTGCTTAGCGTGCCCCCATGACCGCCGCTCGCCGCCGCCCGCCCGCGCCCGCCGCCCGCCGGCCCCCGGTGCGCCGCGGGATGCGCCTCCTCGGCGCGGTCTCGCTGGGCATCCTGACCGCCAGCGGGATCGGGCACGCCGTCGTCGCGCACATGGACAGCCGCCTCGCCCACGTCGACGCCCTGGGAGGGCCGCGTGACCGCGCCGCCTCCACCCGGGGTACCAACTTCCTGCTCGTCGGCACCGACCTGCGCCGCGGCCTCACCGCCGCCCAGCGCACCCGCTGGCACCTGGGCGGCCGGGCCTGCAACTGCGCGGACACGATGATGCTCGCGCACGTCTCGCGGGACGGCCGCCGGATCAGCGTGGTCGGCCTGCCACGGGACTCCTACGCCGAGCTCCCCCGCCCCGGCAAGCTGAAGTGGGCGTACGGGGACGGCGGCCCCGCGCTGACCGTGAGCGCCGTCGAGAAGCTGACCGGGGTCCCGGTCGACCACTACGCCGAGATCGACTTCGGGCGCTTCATGAAGGCCGTCGACCTCGTCGGCGGCGTCGACGTGTGCACCGCGCAGCCGCTGAGCGACCGCTACACCGGGCTCGCGCTGCCCGTCGGGAGCGTCCGCATGAACGGCGGCGCGGCGCTGCAGTACGTCCGCTCCGGATACGGGCAGGACGCCATGGACCTGACGCGCATGGGCCACCAGCAGCGCTTCCTGGCGGCCCTGGTGCGCCGCGTGACCGAGACCGGCCTGCTGCGCAACCCGGTCAAGCTCGACCAGGTCGCCGGTGCCGTGCTCGGCTCGGTGCGCACCGACCGGCAGACCACCCCGGACGACCTGATCTCGCTGGCCACCGGGTTGCGCGGTGGCTTCGGGGCGGGGTCGCTGGAGTTCGCCACCGTGCCGGTGGAACCGACGCCCTTCCGGGTCCAGGGGGTCGGCACGACCGTGCGCTGGTCCACCAAGGGCGCCGAGCGGCTCTTCGACGCCCTCCGCGAGGACCGGCCGCTGACCGGCGCGGCCGGCACCCCCGCAAGCGGGACGCCGACCCCGTCACTCCGGCCGGAGCGGGTGGACGTGCCACCCGGCTCGATCCGCGTCCAGGTCGACAACGGCACCGCCGTGACGGGTCTCGGCGCCCGTGCCGACAAGGACCTGCGGGGCACCGGCTTCCGGACCACGGGGATGCCGGGCAACACCACGCGGCACGACGCGCAGTACACGATGATCCGCTACGACCCCGGCTGGGACCGCTCCGCGGCCGCCCTCGGCACCGCGCTGCCGTACGCGGACCTGCTGGCCGTGCCCGGGCTCGGGCCGGTGCTGCGGGTGATCGTGGGCGCCGACTACCGCGGCGTCACCCCGGTACGGGCGGGGGAACCCGCACCCGCGCCCCAGCCCCCGCCGCAGCCGGTGGAGATCAAGCCGGTACGGGGCGACCGCATGCTGTGCGGCTGACCGCGATCAGTCGTCCAGGCCCTCGGCGGCCCGCTTCTCGCGCAGTTCCATGATCGCCCGGCGGCGGGCCAGCCGGTGCGTGCGCCGGATCTGGGCCTCCTGGTAGCGGCGGCGGTCCCGGTCGGTCTCCAGGATCAGCTCCGGCACCGAACGCGGCTTGCCCTCGGCGTCGACGGCGACGAAGACCAGATAGGCGCTGGCCACCTGGGTGCCGGGCCCGGACTCGTTCCAGCGTTCGGCGACCACCCGCACGCCGACCTCCATGGAGGACCGGCCGGTCCAGTTGACCTGGGCCTGCACCTTGAGCAGGTCGCCGACCCGCACCGGCTCCAGGAAGGCCATCTCGTCCATGGCGCCGGTCACCGCCGGCCCCTCGGAGTGACGGCCGGCCACGGCCCCCGCCGCGTCGTCCACCAGCTTCATGACCACGCCGCCGTGCACCGTGCCCAGGAGGTTCGTGTCGTGGTGGGTCATGATGTGCGCCAGCGTGATCCGCGAGGCGGACGTCGGCTTGGCCGTGACGGGATGCGGGGCAGGCTCTTCGAACATGGGCTCCACCCTAAGCAGTGGCCCGGGGTGCTCCCCGCCCGGCACACCTTGCCCGGGACCAGGGCCGGGCGGATGCTGGCAAAGGGGGAGAATCCCAGCAAGCCCGGCTATCCGGGCAGGTCCCAGAGGTGAGCGCGATGGAGAAGACCTGGACGATCAAGCTGACCCTGGAGGAGGACGGCAACCGCACCGCCTGCACCGCGTCGCTGGCCGGCGACGGCGCCCCGGGAGTCGTGGGGCACGGGTACTCGCGGCGCAACCCGAGCGACGAACCGGATCTGCGCATCGGCGAGGACGTGGCCGCGTCCCGGGCCTGTTCCAACCTGGCGCACGAACTGCTGGAGCAGGCCGCCGGGATGATCGAGACGCGCACCGATCTGCCCACCCACCTCACGGGATGAGGCGGCAGGGGCGCATTGGGTCACGGGGAAGCGGCAGTCCTGTGACCTTTGCATCAGCTCTGCTGCAGAAGCGGAACCGATCTCCTGCTCGGGCCGCCGAACGGGCACACTGCCGTACATGAACGCATGGCCCGACGGCTGGTCCGACAACAACAGGAACCAGCGGCAGCAGCAGACGCCCGAGCCCCCGCTGCCCCCCGAGCTGTCCCCGCGCCGTGCGGCGGCGGGCTCCGGCAGCGTCCCGCGCCAGCAGGGGTACGGAAGCCCGGCCTCCGCCCCCGCGCCCGGCCACGGTGGCGGGGGTTACGGCGGCGGATACGGGAACGGCGGTGACGGGGGCTCCTACGGCCCGCCCACGACCGCCGGGCGGCCTCCCCGTCCCGGCAGCCGGGCGCGCCGGGTCAAGGTGACCCTGCTGGCGCTGGTGGTCGTCGTGCTCGCCTGGTCCATCGGCACCTACATATGGGCCGACGGCAAGGTGCGCCGCGAGGTCGACCTCGGCACGGTGATCGACCGGCCCGAGACCGGCAAGGGCACCAACTACCTGATCGTGGGCTCCGACAGCCGCGAGGGCCTGTCCGGCGACCAGAAGAAGGAGCTGCACACCGGCTCCGCCGCGGGCAAGCGCACGGACTCCATGATGATCCTGCACGTCGGCGACAACGGGAACTCGCTGATCTCGCTCCCCCGTGACTCCTACGTCACGATCCCCAACTTCAAGGGCTCCGAGTCGGGCAAGTCGTTCGCCGCGCGCGGCCAGAACAAGCTGAACGCCGCCTACTCGATAGACGGCCCGACGCTGCTGGTGCGCACCGTCGAGTACAACACCGGCCTGCACATCGACCACTACGCGGAGATCGGCTTCGCCGGCTTCGCGGGCATCGTGGACGCGGTCGGCGGCGTCGAGATGAACATCCCGCGCAACATCGACGACAAGAACTCCGGCCTGCACATCAAGAAGGGCACCCAGACCCTCAACGGCGACGAGGCGCTCGCCTTCGTCCGCCAGCGCTACCAGGAGGCGGAGGGCGACCTCGGCCGGACCAAGAACCAGCAGAAGTTCCTGGCCGCCCTGGCGTCCCAGACCGCCACCCCGGGCACGGTGCTCAACCCCTTCAAGCTCTACCCGGTCATGGGCGCGGGCCTGGACACCCTGGTCGTCGACAAGGACATGAGCCTGTGGAACCTGGTCTCGATGTTCTGGGCGATGAAGGGCGTCTCCGGCGGTGACGGCCTGTCGATGAACATGCCGACCTCCGGCTCGATCAACACCAACGTCGGCAGCGCGCTCAAGTGGGACATGCCGAAGGTCAAGCAGCTGATCTCCGAGCTGAAGAACGACGAGAAGGTCACCGTCACCCCCGACTCGTGAGCCGGGCGGGACGACGCGTGAGGGCCGGGAAGCGGGCGCTTCCCGGCCCTCACGGCGTACTGGCGCCGAGCCGGTCCAGGGAGTGGCCCGCCACGTAGTCGTCCATCGTGTCGTTGCGCATGGCCTCCCAGAGCTGGGAGCTGCCGCTCTCGTCGAGCAGCACGACCGACTGGCCCTTGATCATGTCGAGCCCGCCCACCGGCGCGTTCATGAAGACCATGTCGGCCGCCCGGACGCCGCGCATCTTCCACATCAGGTCGCGCAGATCGCCGCCGGAGAGCCGGTCGTCGACGCTGACCACCCCGGTGACCTGGTCCAGCAGCTCCTTGGCCTTGAGCGGGTTGCTCATCGTGGACGGGGTGAGCGTCTTGGCGATCACCGCGCGCAGGAAGGCCTGCTGGCGGTGGGTGCGGTCCAGGTCGCCGCGGGGCAGGTGGTAGCGCTCGCGCACATAGGTCAGGGCCTGGTCGCCGTTCATGTGCCGGCCCGCGAGGTCGACGCCGCCGATGGCGTCGGTCAGGGTGCGGAAGCCGCTCCAGTCGATGACGGCGAGGTGGTCGACCTTGACGTCGGTCAGCCGCTGCACGGTGTCGATGAGCAGCGGCGGGCCGCCCCAGGAGAAGGCGGCATTGAGCTTGGCCTTGCCGTTGCCGGGGACGCTGACCCAGCTGTCGCGGGGCAGCGAGACCACGTAGGCGTGCCGGTGGTCGGCGGGCAGGTGGACCAGCATCATCGTGTCGCTGCGCTGGGCGCCGCGCTTCCATTCCGGCGCCTGCGCGTTCTCGCCGGTGGTGGGCAGGTCGGAGCGAGCGTCCACACCGACCAGGAGGAACGTTTCACCGCCCTTGGCGGGGGCCGGCTGCTCGCTCTCGGGCACATTGGTCGGGAAGGCGTTCGGGATCCGGCTCACCTTGCCGGTGTAGTGGTCCACCGCCCACCACAGCGTGCCGGCCACCGCGAGCACCCCGGCCACCAGCAGCGTCAGCGCCCCCAGCAGGACCCTGCGGGTGCGCAGGCGGCGCTTGCGGCGGCGCGCCGCCTCGTCCCCCGGCGTTTCCTCAACAGCCGCGTCCTTGTGGCCGACCGGATCCGTCGTCGTCACGCCCCACCCCCACACTGTGCACCCGCTCCCCACGCGTGCGTAGGGGGCATTGTGGCGCGCGAAGGCGGCCCATGGCCATGCCCATGGCATCCGTCCCGTCACACGGGCACCACGCACCGGACGGGAGGACGTCATCCCCCGCGGTTATGCTCGGCAGCAGAATCCGGCCACCACCTGGGAGGGAGCCTCCACATGGCCCTCAAGCTCACCGTGATCGGCACCGGCTACCTGGGCGCCACGCACGCCGCCGCAATGGCGGAGCTGGGCTTCGAGGTGCTGGGGCTGGACATCGACCCCGCCAAGATCGAGACACTGTCGGCAGGCAAGGTCCCGATGTACGAGCCGGGCCTGGAGGAACTGCTCGGCCGGCACGTCGCGGGCCTGCCCGGGGCGAGCGGCCGGCTGCGCTTCACCACCTCCTGGGAGGAGGTCGCCGCCTTCGGCGACGTCCACTTCGTCTGCGTCAACACCCCGCAGAAGCACGGCGAGTACGCCTGCGACATGAGCTACGTCGAGTCCGCCTTCGACCTGCTCGCCCCGCACCTGAGCCGTCCCGCCCTGGTCGTCGGCAAGTCGACGGTGCCGGTCGGCAGCGCGGCGCGGCTGGCCGAGCGGCTGGCCGAGCTGGCCCCGGCGGGCCACCAGGCGGAGCTGGCGTGGAACCCGGAGTTCCTGCGCGAGGGCTTCGCCGTCCAGGACACCCTGCACCCGGACCGGATCGTGGTCGGCGTCGCCTCCGAGCACGCCGAGAAGCTCCTGCGCGAGATCTACGCGACCCCGGTCTCCGAGGGCACGCCGTTCGTCGTCGCGGACTACCCGACCGCCGAGCTGGTGAAGACGGCGGCGAACGCCTTCCTCGCCACCAAGATCTCCTTCATCAACGCCATGGCCGAGGTCAGCGAGGCCGCGGGCGGCGATGTGATGAAGCTGGCCGAGGCCATCGGCCACGACGACCGGATCGGCAAGAAGTTCCTCCGGGCCGGCATCGGCTTCGGCGGCGGCTGCCTGCCCAAGGACATCCGGGCCTTCATGGCCCGCGCCGGCGAACTCGGCGCCGACCAGGCGCTGACGTTCCTGCGCGAGGTCGACTCCATCAACATGCGGCGCCGGGCCCACATGGTCGAGCTGGCCCGCGAGGCCTGCGGCAGCGGCGGTTTCCTCGGCAAGCGCGTGGCGGTCCTCGGCGCGGCCTTCAAGCCGGACTCCGACGACGTACGGGACTCCCCCGCGCTCAACGTCGCCGGCCAGATCCACCTCCAGGGCGGCCAGGTCACCGTCTACGACCCCAAGGCGATGGACAACGCCCGCCGCCTGTTCCCCACCCTCGGCTACGCGTCCAGCGCCCTGGAGGCCGTGCGCGGCGCCCAGGTCGTGCTGCACCTCACGGAGTGGCGGGAGTTCCGCGAGCTCGACACGGCGGCCCTGGGGGCCGTGGCGGGGCAGCGGCACGTCATCGACGGCCGCAATGCCCTGGACGCGTCCGTGTGGCGGGAGGCGGGCTGGACGTTCCGGGCGATGGGCCGCCCCAACGCGTAGCCCTGCGGGCGGCATGCGGGTGGGTTGTGGTTGCTGTCCGGGTGGGTTTTTTCCCCGCCCGCCCTCCCTCCCCCAACCTTCGGCCGGGGGTGCCCCCAGCCCTGTGAAGTCCGGGCGGCCCGGCGCGCGTGTGTTCCTGGGCCGGGTGCGGGGCCTCCGGGGCTGCACGTCCTGGACTGGGATATTTACGTGCGTGACGGGCACTTGCCCATCCCATCCTGTCCCGGATGCTGCACACAAATATCCCGCAGCGTCCAGAACATCCACCCCTCCGACCCCGCCCCCTCGGTTTCGTCATGCGCCTGATCCCCAGTGGGGGGTGGAGGCGGTCCGGGGTGACCGCGGTTGCCTGGATACGGCCCCATCGCTGTGTGGGCGTGACGGCTGGGCGGCTGATGTGCCGCCGCACCAACGGGGGCCTGTGCCATGGCTGCCCTAACACCCCCCACTGGGGATCAGGCGCGAACACTACGGAGGGGGCGGGGGTGGTGGGGGCACCCCCGGCCGAAGGTTGGGGGAGGGCGGGAGGGCGGGAAAGGAACCTACCCGGACGGCACGCGCGGCGTTAGTGGACGTCGCCCATGAGGGCGATGACGCGCCTGCGGTACAGAACGAACGCCACGCCGGCCGCCAGCGCCACGGCGCCCTGGATCGCGAAGGCCGTCTCCGACAGGAACGCGTCGCCGATGACCAGCTGCAGGATCGCCGCCACACAGTCGCCCGCCGTCACGGCGAGGAACCACAGGCCCATCATCTGGCTGGCGTACTTGACCGGGGCCAGTTTGGTGGTGACCGACAGGCCCACCGGGGACAGGCACAGTTCGGCGGCGGTCTGGACGAGGTAGACCACGGCCAGCCACAGCGGGGTGACCTTGGCGTCGCCCGAGGCGGCGGCCTGGGCCAGCATCATCACGATGAACGAGGCGCCGATGCCGACGAGGCCGAGCGCGAACTTCACCGTCGTGCTGGGGTTCCTCCGGCCCAGCCTCATCCACAGCAGGGCGAAGACCGGGGCCAGGGCCATCACGAACAGCGGGTTCAGCGACTGGAACCAGCTCTCGGGGAAGTGGAAGCCCCACAGCTGCGACGCGGTGTGGTCGTGGGCGAAGACCGTCAGGGTCGAGCCGGACTGGTCGTAGATCATCCAGAACACGGCGGCCACGATGAAGAACCAGATGTAGCCGGTCACCTTGGTCTTCTCGTCCGAGGAGAGCTCGCGGTCGCCGCGGATGCGGGTGAAGTAGTACGTCGGCAGCGCCAGGCCCAGCAGGGACAGCGGCCACAGCACCCAGTTGATCGTGAAGTGGCCGGTGAAGGTGACCACGCCGTAGAAGACCACCGCGGCAGCCAGCCACAGCAGCGCCTTCTTCATCATCCCGGCGCGTTCGGCGGCGTCCAGGGGCGTGGGGACCACGCTGGAGACGGGCGCGAGGTGCTTGGTGCCCAGGAGGAACTGGGCGAGGCCGAGCCCCATGCCGACGCCGGCGAGGGCGAAGCCCAGGTGCCAGTCGACCTTCTGGCCGACGGTGCCGATGGCCAGCGGCGCGAGGAAGGCACCGAGGTTGATCCCGATGTAGAAGATCGTGAAGCCGCCGTCGCGGCGCGGGTCGTTCCGGTCGGGGTAGAGCTGGCCCACCATCGTGGAGATGTTGGACTTCAGCAGACCGGAGCCCACGGCGATGAAGACCAGGCCGACGAAGAACGAGGCGGAGACCGGCACGGCCAGCAGGAAGTGGCCGATCATGATGATCGTGCCGCCGATGGCCACCGTGCGGCGCGGGCCCCACAGGCGGTCGGCGAACCAGCCGCCCGGCATGGCCAGCAGGTACACGGTGGCGGTGTAGACGCTGTAGATGGCGCCGGCGGTGGCGGCCTTCATGCCGAGGCCGCCGTCCGCGACCGAGGCCGTCAGGTAGAGGACGAGCAACGCCCTCATGCCGTAGTAGCTGAAACGCTCCCACGTCTCGGTCATGAAAAGTGTGGCCAGACCTCGAGGGTGGCCGAGGAAACTGCCGCCGGATCCGTGGTTCCGGGCGGCGGGGTCCTTGGTCAGGCTGGTCGCCATGAACTTTCCTTGCTGCTCGGGACGCGCTGCGCGAGCGGAGCGCGCCCGGGTGGGGGGTGACCGGCACCGGCGCACGCGAACGCGCCCCGGGATCCACGGCCGCCGCCTTCACAGGCGGTGGCCCCGGCCGACAGGTCGATGACTGGTGCTGGTGGGGACCAGCCCCGCGACAGAAGGGCCCTTGACGCCAGATGAACGCCAGAGGTCCCGCGGGGGAACTGTTGCGGGCTTTTCGTTACTTTATGGCAGCTTCACATGTGCTATATGGGCTGACTTGAGACGGACCTCACAGCACTGACGGCCCGCCCGGCGTGCGGTTTCTCCTGGCGGACTACCATCAGCCCATGACCCGCGTACTGCTCGCCGAGGACGACGCATCCATCTCGGAACCGCTCGCACGCGCGTTGCGCCGCGAAGGGTACGAGGTCGAGGTGCGCGAGGACGGACCGGCGGCGCTCGAAGCCGCCCTGCTCGGCTCCTTCGATCTGTTGGTGCTCGACCTGGGGCTGCCCGGAATGGACGGGCTGGAGGTGTGCAGGAGGCTGCGCACCGAAGGCCATGGATTCCCGGTGCTGGTGCTGACCGCCCGCGCCGATGAGGTGGACACGGTGGTCGGCCTCGACGCCGGCGCCGACGACTATGTGACCAAGCCCTTCCGGCTGGCCGAGCTGCTGGCCCGCGTGCGGGCCCTGCTGCGGCGCGGCACGACCGAGGCGCAGCAGCCCTCGACCCAGGGGGTGCGGATCGACGTCGAGTCGCACCGCGCCTGGATGGGCGACGAGGAGCTGCAGCTCACGGCGAAGGAATTCGACCTCCTGCGCGTACTGGTGCGGGACGCCGGGCGGGTGGTCACCCGTGAGCAGCTGATGCGTGAGGTGTGGGACACCACCTGGTGGTCCTCCACCAAGACGCTCGACATGCACATCTCGTGGCTGCGCAAGAAGCTCGGCGACGACGCGGCCGCCCCGCGCTACATCTCCACCGTCCGCGGCGTGGGCTTCCGGTTCGAGAAGAACTGAAAGACCCGTCCGCGGACCCGCCCCGGAAAGCTGAGACGCTTCAACCATGCGCCGCCGTCTCATCCAGTCCACGCTCGCCGTGGTGCTCGTCGTCATCGCCGTCTTCGGCGTCTCCTTGGTGATCGTGGAGACCCGGACGATCGAGAACAGCGCCAGGGAGAGCGTGGACTCGGAGGCGGTGCGGCTCATCGGCATCGTCGAGAGCCGGATCATCAGCGACGAGCAGATCAGCCGCGAGGTGCTGTCCCAGCAGATCACCCCCGACCGCTACGCCCTGGTCAGGGTCCCGGGCGAGACGCCGATCGCCATCGGCACACGGCCGACGGGCAAGGTGATCTCCTCGCAGCAGAAGGGCGAGCACGGCGAGACCGTCGTCGTCCAGGAGTCGCGCAGCAAGGTCAGCCAGGAGATCGGCCGCACGCTGCTGATCATCCTCGCGGTGGCGCTGCTGGCGGTGCTGGCCGCGGTGGTGCTGGCGGTACGGCAGGCGCGGCGGCTCGGCAGCCCGCTGACCGATCTGGCCGAGACCGCGGAACGGCTCGGCTCGGGCGACCCGCGGCCCCGGCACCGCCGCTACGGGGTGCCGGAACTGGACCGGGTCGCCGACGTACTGGACAGCAGCGCCGAGCGGATCGCCCGCATGCTGACCGCCGAACGGCGGCTGGCCGCGGACGCCTCGCACCAGCTGCGCACCCCGCTGACCGCGCTGTCGATGCGGCTGGAGGAGATCATCGCCACCGCCGACGAACAGGAGACGGTCAAGGAGGAGGCGACGATCGCGCTCGGCCAGGTCGAGCGGCTGACGGACGTCGTGCAGCGGCTGCTCACCAACGCGCGGGACCCGCGGACCGGCTCCGCGGTGGTCTTCGACATCGACGCCGTGATCAAGCAGCAGGTGGAGGAGTGGCGCCCGGCCTACCGCAGCGCGGGGCGGGCCATCACCACGGGTTCCGAGCGGATGCGCGCGGTGGGCACGCCGGGCGCGGTCGCGCAGGTGCTCGCGACCCTCCTGGAGAACGGGCTGATGCACGGCGCGGGCACGGTCGGCATCTCCACCCGCGTCACCGGCAACCAGGTGGTGGTGGAGGTGACGGACGAGGGCCAGGGCGTACCGCCGGAACTGGGGGCGCGGGTCTTCGAGCGCACGGTCAGCGGGCGCAACTCCACGGGCATCGGCCTCGCGGTCGCCCGGGACCTGGCCGAGGCGGACGGCGGCCGTCTGGAGCTGCTGCAGCAGCGCCCGCCGGTCTTCGCGCTGTTCCTGGCCCGCCAGGAGCAGTCGCCGTGAGTCCGGCGGCTGTGACGCCCTAGCCGGCGCGGCCCACGGGGGCGCCGGGCGCGGCGCTGCCGATCTCGCCCTCGGCCAGGAACGATTCTGCCTGCCCCACGGCCCCGTGGCTCGGCAGTGCCTTGAAGACCCAGCTGCGGTAGGACCAGAAGCGGAAGAGGGTGGCGACCCCGATGCCGAGGAACTTGAAGACATTGCTCTGCAGCGGGCTGTCCCAGCCGAAGCCGTACGTCGCCGTGTAGAGCAGACCGTTCTCGATCACCAGGCCGATCGCGCTGAAGAGCAGGAAGAGCCCCAGCTCGCGGGTGCGGCCGCTCTTGTCCCGGTCGCGGTAGGTGAAGTAGCGGAAGCCCACGTAGTTGAAGGCGATGGCCACGACGGTCGCGACGACGCTGGCGCGCACCACCTGCAGGTCCGTGAGGTGCCGGACGAGGTTGAAGACGCCGATGTTGACCAGCACGCCGACACCGCCGACCGCGCCGAACTTGGCGACCTCCCGCGCTATCCCCCACAGGCGGTCGGTGAGCACCGCCGGCCGGGCGCTGTGCCCCGTCACTTCGCCCATGTGATCGCCCGGTCCCGTCTGTCTTCGGTCAGAGGCCTTCATGCTAGCCGGGGGGCCGGTGGCACAGGGGTCCGGGCGCCATTCGTACACAGATATCCTGGTGACTGTGACATTCCCGGTAGTCGGCATGATCGGCGGCGGCCAGCTCGCCCGTATGACCCATGAGGCGGGTATCCCGCTCGGCATCAGATTCAAGCTCCTCAGCGACACGCCCGTGGACTCGGCGGCCTTGGTCGCGGGCGAGGTCGTGGTCGGCGACTATCGCGACCTGGCGACGCTGCGCGCGTTCGCGGCGGGCTGCGACGTGATCACCTTCGACCACGAGCACGTCCCCACCCAGCACCTGCGGGCCCTGGAGGCCGACGGCATCGCCGTCCGCCCGGGGCCGGACGCCTTGGTGCACGCCCAGGACAAGGGCGTCATGCGGGCGAAGCTGGACTCCCTCGGTGTGCCCTGCCCGCGGCACCGCATCGTGGCCGACCCGGCGGACGTGACGCGCTTCGCCGAGGAGGGCACGGGCTATCCGGTCGTGCTGAAGACCGTGCGCGGCGGCTACGACGGCAAGGGCGTGTGGGTGGTCCGCGACGAGGCGGGCGCCGCCGAGCCGTTCCGGGCGGGCGTGCCGGTGCTCGCGGAGGAGAAGGTCGACTTCGCGCGGGAGCTGGCGGCCAACGTCGTACGCTCCCCGCACGGGCAGGCGGTCGCCTACCCGGTGGTGGAGTCGATCCAGGTCGGCGGGGTGTGCGACACCGTGATCGCCCCGGCGCCCGGCCTGCCTGAAGCGCTGTCGGCGCAGGCCCAGCAACTGGCGCTGACCATCGCCAAGGAGCTGGGCGTGGTCGGCCATCTGGCCGTGGAGCTGTTCGAGACGCGGGACGGCCGGATCCTCGTCAACGAGCTGGCCATGCGCCCGCACAACAGCGGGCACTGGACCCAGGACGGCGCCGTGACCTCGCAGTTCGCCAACCACCTGCGGGCGGTGCTGGACCTGCCGCTGGGCGACCCGCGCCCGCGGCAGCCGTGGACGGTGATGGCGAACGTCCTCGGCGGCGACTACCCCGACATGTACCAGGGCTATCTGCACTGCATGGCCCGGGACCCGCAGCTGAAGATCCACATGTACGGCAAGGACGTGAAGCCCGGCCGCAAGGTCGGCCACGTCAACACCTATGGCGCCGACCTGGCCGACGTGCGCGAGCGCGCCCGGCACGCCGCCGACTACCTGCGAGGGACGATCACCGAATGAGCAGCCCCCTGATCGGCATCGTGATGGGTTCCGACTCCGACTGGCCGGTCATGGAGGCCGCCGCCCAGGCGCTGGACGAGTTCGAGGTGCGGTACGAGGTCGACGTCGTCTCCGCGCACCGCATGCCGCGCGAGATGATCGCGTACGGCGAGCAGGCCGCCGGGCGCGGCCTCAAGGCGATCATCGCGGGCGCCGGCGGCGCCGCGCACCTGCCGGGCATGCTCGCCTCGGTGACGCCGCTGCCGGTGATCGGCGTGCCGGTGCCGCTGAAGTACCTGGACGGCATGGACTCGCTGCTGTCCATCGTGCAGATGCCCGCCGGGGTGCCGGTCGCCACGGTCTCGGTGGCCGGCGCGCGCAACGCGGGCCTGCTGGCGGTGCGGATGCTCGCCGCGCACGACGGCGAACTGCTGGAGCGGATGCGGCACTTCCAGGAGGAGCTGAACCAGCAGGCGACCGACAAGGGCAAGCGTCTGCGTGCCAAGGTGGAGGGGTCGGCAGGCTTCGGTTTCGGAGGTAAGTAGTCATATGAGCCACATGGGCCACGAGGACACCGAACTGCTCGCGCGAGCACGGGAACTGCTCACCGCTCACCCCGTCGTGGACGGGCACAACGACCTCCCCTGGCGCCTGCGCGAGCAGGTCCGTTACGACCTCGACCGGCGGGACATCGCCGCCGACCAGTCGGCGCACCTGCACACCGACCTCCCCCGGCTGCGCGCCGGGCGGGTCGGCGCCCAGTTCTGGTCGGTCTATGTGCGCAGCGACCTCGCCGGCGGGGACGCCGTCGTGGCCGTGCTGGAGCAGATCGACTGCGTGCGGCGGCTGATCGAGCGGTACCCGGAGGACCTGCGGGCCGCGTTCACCGCCGACGACATGGAGGTCGCCCGCGCCGAGGGCAGCATCGCCTCGCTGATGGGCGCCGAGGGTGGGCACTCCATCGCCAACTCCCTCGGTGTGCTGCGCACGTTGTACGCGCTGGGCGTGCGCTACATGACGCTCACCCACAACGACACCATCGACTGGGCGGACTCGGCCACCGACGAGGCCCGGCACGGCGGCCTGACCCCCTTCGGCGAGGAGGTCGTCCGCGAGATGAACCGCCTCGGCATGCTCGTCGACCTCTCGCACGTCTCGCCCGGCACCATGCGCGCGGCACTGCGGGTGTCGCAGGCGCCGGTGCTGTTCTCGCACTCCTCCACGCGGGCGGTCTGCGACCATGTGCGCAACATCCCCGACGACGTCCTGGAGCGCCTGCCGGTCAACGGCGGCGTCGCGATGGCGACCTTCGTGCCGCAGTTCATCCTGCCCGCCGCGGCCGAGTGGATCGTCGGCGCCACCGCCGAGTTGAGGGCCCAGGGCCTGCATCCGCTGGACCAGACGCCCGAGGCGCTGGCGGTCCAGCGGGCGTACGAGGCCGCCCATCCCCGGCCGGTCGCGACCATCGGCACCGTCGCCGACCACCTGGACCACATGCGCGAGGTCGCCGGCGTCGACCACATCGGCCTCGGCGGCGACTACGACGGCGTCTCCTTCCTCCCCGAAGGTCTCGGCGACGTGTCCGGCTACCCGCGGCTCGCCGCCGAACTGCTGCGCCGCGGCTGGTCGGAGGAGGACCTGGCCAAGCTGACGTGGCGCAACGCGGTGCGCGTCCTGCGGGACGCGGAGTCGGTGGCGGCGGACCTGCGGGGCAAGCGGGGGCCTTCCAACGCCTCGATCGAGGAGCTGGACGGCCCGGCGGCACCCGGGGCCTGAGCGGAGGGAAACGACCGGGCCGGGGCCGGGCTACGCGGGAGCCGCGACCTCGGCCCAGACCGTCTTGCCGGGCTGTCCGTCCGCGTTGCGCAGTACGCCCCAGTCCAGGCACAGCCGCTGCACGATGAACATGCCGTGTCCGCCCGGCCGTCCCGCGCGGTGGGGGTTCCGCGGCGCGGGATCTCCCACACCGCCGTCGGAGACCTCCATGCGGAGCGACTTGGGCTGACAGTGCAGTCGCAGTTCCTCGGGGCCGCCCGCGTGCAGGCAGGCGTTCGTCACCAGTTCCGAGACGACCAGCAGCACGTCCTCGGCCGCGGCTCTGCGATCGGCGGAGTCGGCCGGAAGCCAGCCCCAGTCGTGCAAGGCCTGCCGGGTGAAGTCACGTGCCAGCGGCACGACACCCGGTATCCCCGACAAATGGAGTCTGCGCACCTGAGCCTCCCCCGGTCCGGTGGGCAGCGCGTCGGCGCCGCCCGGGTCGCGGTCGTCCGCCGCAGGGGGCCGCGTGGTGCTCATCAGCGCCTCCACTCACCGATGTCCGCCGGTGTCAGAAGTGATCCCGAGGTGTCTCCTGCCCGACCCTCCCCGGGGAACACCTCCGGATTGCCGGGCGAACAGAGTGTGCCGTCACGGCCCCCGCGCGGGACCGGCCGCAGGATCACTCCTTGAGCGCGTCGTCCAGCGTGTCGTGCACGGTGAACACGGCCTCGGCACCGGTGATCGAGAAGACCTTCGCCACGGCCGGCCGCATCCCGGCCAGGTGCACGGAGCCCCCGGCCGCCTCGGCCTTCAGTCGCGCGCCGAGCAGCACGTTCAGCCCCGTGGAGTCACAGAACTCCAGGCCGGTGCAGTCCACGACGAGCGTGCTGTAGCCGTCCTCGACAAGCTGGTCCAGCGGCTCGCGCAGCAGGTCGGCCGTGTGGTGATCGAGCTCACCACTGGGCGCGACGACCGCGCTGGTGCCCGACCGGCTCACAGCGACACGCAGCCGGTCACGGCCGGTCGTACCGACCATCTCGCGGTCCATGCGCACTCCTCCCGGATGAATCGGCCAAGCGCATCTCGCACCCTACGCGCTTTCCTGACCTGGGTGGTAGTCACCGCCGAACAGCTCAGGGAAGCGCTGATTCCGGACCGGCCGGGTTGCACCAACGGCGCCAAACGGGGTAGGCGTGGAGTGTGGGCTGAATTTTCGGTTCCGCATATCTGCATACCCGCATGCCGCACACCCGCATACACCCGTCACCGCACCGAGGGAGGAGAGCGCATGGCATCCCGGCTCGACGCGCGCGCCACGTCGGCAACGACGGAGACCACCGTTAACGAGGAGTACGGGACCCCGGAGGGTCTGGAGGACCTGCCGGAGATCCCGCCTTTCGACGAAGTGGGTCCCGTCGACGCACGGGCCCTGTCCAAGACGCTCTTCCAGCGCCTGGAGACGCTGGAGGAGGGCACGCCCGAGTACAGCTACGTGCGCAACACCCTGGTCGAGCTCAATCTCGCCCTGGTGAAGTTCGCGGCGTCCCGGTTCCGCTCCCGCAGCGAGCCGGTCGAGGACATCGTCCAGGTCGGCACGATCGGGCTGATCAAGGCCATCGACCGCTTCGAGATGAGCCGCGGCGTCGAGTTCCCGACCTTCGCGATGCCGACGATCATCGGCGAGATCAAGCGGTTCTTCCGGGACACCTCCTGGTCCGTGCGCGTCCCGCGCCGGCTGCAGGAGCTGCGCCTGGACCTGGCCAAGGCCGGTGACGAGCTGGCCCAGAAGCTGGACCGGGCGCCGACCGTCGCGGAACTCGCCGAGCGGCTCCAGATCAGCGAGGCCGAGGTCATCGAGGGCATGAGCGCCAGCAACGCGTACACCGCGAGCTCGCTGGACGCCCAGCCCGAGGAGGACGACTCCGAGGGCGCGCTGGCCGACCGCATCGGCTACGAGGATCACGGTCTGGAGGGAATCGAGTACGTGGAGTCCCTCAAGCCGCTGATCGCCGAGCTCCCCGCCCGCGACCGGCAGATCCTCTCGCTGCGCTTCGTGGGCAACATGACGCAGTCCGAGATCGGCCAGGAGCTGGGCATCTCGCAGATGCACGTCTCCCGCCTGCTGACCCGCACCCTCGGGCGCCTCCGCCGCGGCCTGCTCGTGGAGGAGTGACCCGCACTCCGGCTCCCCCTTCGGAACGGCCCCGGCACCTCTCACCAGGTGCGGGGGCCGTTCTCGTTCGGGTCGGCCGAGCGACTGACGGCCGGTGGGGGTTCAGATAGGCAACCGGGGGCACCCCGGACCGCCTTCTCACCCCCCACTGGGGATCAGGCGCATGACGAAACGGAGGGGGCGGGGTCGTAGGGGTGGGCGTTCTGGACTGTGGAGCATATTTGGGTGCACAACCCGGGACGAGATGAGCAGGTGCCCGAGGCACCGAAATGTGCTGTCCAGAATGGCCGGCCCCGGAGGCCCCGCACCCGGCCCACCCCGAAACGCGCGCCGGGGTCACTGACTTCACAGGGCTGGGGGCACCCCCGGCCGAAGGTTGGGGGAGGGAGGGTCGGCGGGGAAAAAACCTACCCGGACAGCCCCGCTACGCAGCCGGGACGCGCACCCCGCGCCGCCATACGGAGGACACCAGCGGCACCCCGGGCCGGTACGCGAGGTGGACGTGCGACGGCGCGTCCAGCAGCACCAGGTCCGCCCGCGCGCCCGGCGCGAGGTGCCCGACGTCCTCCCGCCGCAGTGCCCGCGCCCCGCCCCACGTGGCCGCCCGCACCGCCTCGTCCGGGGTCATCCGCATGTCGCGCACGGCGACGGCCACGCAGAAGGGCATCGAACTGGTGAAGGAGGAGCCGGGGTTGCAGTCCGTGGACAGCGCGACCGTGACGCCCGCGTCGATCAGCCGGCGGGCGTCGGGGTAGACCGCGCGGGTGGAGAACTCGGCGCCGGGCAGCAGGGTCGCCACCGTGCGGCCGCTCGCGAGGGCGTCGACGTCGGCGTCGGTGAGGTGCGTGCAGTGGTCTGCCGAGGCGGCGTCCAGCTCCACGGCGAGCTGCACGCCCGGGCCGTGGCCGAGCTGGTTGGCGTGGACGCGCGGGACCAGGCCGCGGGCGGCGCCCGCGGTCAGGATCGCGCGGGCCTGGTCGCCGTCGAAGGCGCCGCGCTCGCAGAAGACGTCGACCCAACGGGCGTACGGTGCGCAGGCGTCGAGCATCGGGCCGGTGACCAGGTCGACGTACCCGGCCGGGTCGTCGGCGTACTCGGGGGCGACGATGTGCGCGCCCAGGTACGTGACCTCGTCCGCGTGGTCGCCCGCGATGCGCAGCGCGCGGGCCTCGTCGTGCGGGGTGAGGCCGTAGCCGGACTTGGTCTCGATGGTCGTGGTGCCCTGGCGCAGCGCCTCGGCGACGTAGCGGGCGACGTTGGCGTGCAGTTCCTCGTCGCTGGCGGCCCGGGTGGCGGCCACGGTGGTGCGGATCCCGCCCGCGGTGTACGCCCGGCCGGACATGCGGGCGTTGAACTCGCGGGTGCGGTCGCCGGCGAAGACCAGGTGGGAGTGGGAGTCGACGAAGCCGGGGAGGACGGCCCGGCCGGCCGCGTCGTACGCCTCGTCGGCGGCGGGCGCCTGCGCGCTGGGGCCGACCCAGGCGACATGCTCCCCGTCGATGACGACGGCGGCGTCCTCCAGCAGGCCGAGCGGCCCCTCGCCGAGTGCCGGGTCGTTGGTGACCAGGCTGCCGATGCCGGTGATGACGCTGCTGCTCATGAGGGGTTTCCTTCAATGCCGGAGCCGGCGGAGAGGTCGGCGATCGCGGCGGCCAGCGCGCCGCCCACGTCGTGCACGAGCTGGTGCACGCCGTCACGGACGATGTGGCGGCCGCCGACCACGGTGTGCCGGACATCGGCGTTGGTGGCCGCGAAGACCGCCGTCTCCACGCCGAGCGCGGGGGGCGGCCCCGCGGTGCGGGCGGAGTCCAGGGCGACGGTGGTGAAGTCGGCGAGCGCGCCCGGCTCCAGCCGGCCGCCCTCCGCCCAGCCGAGTGAGGCATGACCGTCCGCGGTGGCCGCGTTCAGCAGTCCGGCGGCCGTCCAGTGGCCGCGGGTGCGGGTGCGAAGTCGCTCGTCGAGCTCCATCGCACGGGCCTCCTCGAACAGGTCGATCACCGCGTGGCTGTCGCTGCCGAGGCTGAGCGGGCTGCCCGCCTCCTGGAGCGCCCGGGCGGGGCCGATGCCGTCGGCGAGGTCGCGTTCGGTGGTGGGGCACATGCAGATCGTCGTGCCGGAGCCGCCGAGCAGCGCGATGTCCCCGGCGGTGAGATGCGTGGCGTGCACCGCCGAGGTGCGCGGCCCGAGCACGCCGTGGTCGGCGAGCAGCCGCGTCGGGGTGACGCCGTGTGCGGCCTGGCACGCCTCGTTCTCCGCGGGCTGCTCCGACAGGTGCACGTGCAGCGGGGCCTGGCGGTCCTGCGCCCAGCGCACGACGGTGCCCAGCTCCCCGGCGGGGACGGCGCGCACCGAGTGCACGGCGGCGCCGATCCGGGCGTGGGAGCTGTCGCGCAGGGCGGCGGCGCGCTCGGCCCAGGACTCCGCGTCGCCGTCGCTGAAGCGCAGTTGGTGCGGTTCGGGGGCGGCGCCGAAGCCGGAGGAGAGGTAGATGGTGTCCAGGAGCGTGATGCGGATGCCGGCCTCGTGGGCGGCGGCGATCAGCGCCTCCCCCATCGCGTTGGGGTCGGCGTAGGGCGCGCCCCCGGGCCGGTGGTGCACGTAGTGGAACTCGCCGACGCAGGTGATGCCGGCCAGCGCCATCTCCGCGTACGCGGCCTTGGCGAGGGCGAAGTAGTTCTCCGGCGTGAGCCTTCCGGCGACCGCGTACATCACCTCGCGCCAGGTCCAGAACGTGCCGGCGCCCGCCTGCACGGTGCCGCGCAGCGCCCGGTGGAAGGCGTGGCTGTGGGCGTTGGCCAGGCCCGGCAGGGTCAGCCCGCGCAGTGTGATCGCGCCCACCGGAGGCGCCGGGACCCCGGTGCGCACCGTGTCGATCCGGCCGTCGGCGGTGGTCTCCAGGGCAACGCCCGGCCGGACCCGGCCGCCGGTCCAGGCGTGCTCGGCCCAGTAGCTCTGCGGGGTCAGTGACACGCCAGGCCCTCCAGTACGTCGGCGAGTGCGGTCACCCCGGCCAGGCAGTCGTCCTCGGTCGCGGTCTCCGCCGGGGAGTGCGAGACGCCGGTGGGGTTCCGTACGAACAGCATGGCGGTCGGGACCGCCTCGGAGAGGATGCCGGCGTCGTGTCCCGCGCCGGTCGGCAGCACGGGGGCCCCACCGAGCAGCTTGGCGAGCCCGTCGCGCAGGTCGTGGGCGAACTCCACGACCGGGGTGAACGACTCGCGGGTCACGCTGACCGCGACGCCGTCGCGCTCGCCCCGCTCCACCGCGGCCCGCTCGATCTCCGCGACGAGTTCGGCGAGGGTCGCCTCGTCGGCCGCGCGCGAGTCCAGCCAGCCGCGGACCAGGGAGGCGATGGCGTTGACGCCGTTCGGTTCGACGCCGACCTTGCCGAAGGTGGCCAGCGCCCCGGCGATGCGGGCCTTCTTGCGGGCCGCGAGCACGGTGTTGGCGTACGTCAGCATCGGGTCGTGGCGGTCCTCCAGGCGGGTGGTGCCCGCGTGGTTGGCCTCGCCGTGGAAGTCGAACCGCCAGCGGCCGTGCGGCCAGATCGCGGAGGCGACGCCCACCGCGTGCGGGGTGTCGGCGAGCGCCCGGCCCTGCTCGACGTGGAGTTCGACGAACGCGCCGATCCGGGCGAGGCGTTCGGGGTCGGGGCCGATCGCCTCAGGGTCGTGGCCGGCGCGTTCCATGGCCTGCGCGAGCGTGACGCCGTCGCCGTCGCGCAGTTCCCTGGCCTTCTCCGCGGTGAGCTGACCGGCGGTGAGCCGGGAGCCGACGCAGGCGAGCCCGAAGCGGGCGCCCTCCTCGTCGCCGAAGTTGACGATCGCCAGCGGCTTCGCCGGGCGGGCGCCGCGGGCGCGCAGCTCGTCCAGTGCCGCGAAGGAGGACACGACGCCGAGCGGGCCGTCGAAGGCGCCGCCGTCCGGCACCGAGTCCAGGTGCGAACCGGTGACGACCGCGTCGCCGGCGGCAGGGTCGCCGAGCCAGGCCCACTGGTTGCCGTTGCGGTCCACCTCACAGGCCAGGCCGCGGCTGCCGGCCTGCGCCCGGAACCAGGCGCGGCAGTCGGTGTCCGCGCCGGTCCAGGCGTAGCGGCGGTAGCCGCCGGAGCCGGAGTCGCGGCCGATGGGCCGCAACTCCGTCCACATCTCGTGGAACGAGGAGGTCACGCCTCGCCGCCTTCTGCGCCCTCGCGCATCGGGATGCGCACCCCGCGCTCGGCCGCGACCTCCTCGGCACGGTCGTAGCCCGCGTCGACGTGCCGGATGACGCCCATGCCGGGGTCGTTGGTCAGCACGCGGCGGATCTTCTCGCCCGCGAGCTTGGTGCCGTCGGCGACGGTGACCTGGCCGGCGTGGATCGAGCGGCCGATGCCGACGCCGCCGCCGTGGTGGATGGAGACCCAGGAGGCGCCGGAGGCCACGTTGACCATGGCGTTGAGCAGCGGCCAGTCGGCGATGGCGTCGGAGCCGTCGAGCATGGCCTCGGTCTCGCGGTACGGGGAGGCGACGGAGCCCGCGTCGAGGTGGTCGCGGCCGATGACGACCGGGGCCGCCAGGGTGCCGTCGGCGACCATCTCGTTGAAGCGCTCACCGGCCTTGTCGCGCTCGCCGTAGCCGAGCCAGCAGATGCGGGCGGGCAGGCCCTGGAAGTGGACGCGCTCGCCGGCCATCTTGATCCAGCGGGCCAGCGACTCGTTCTCCGGGAAGAGCTCCAGGATCGCCTTGTCGGTCTTGGCGATGTCGGCCGCGTCGCCGGACAGCGCCGCCCAGCGGAACGGGCCCTTGCCCTCGCAGAACAGCGGGCGGATGTAGGCGGGGACGAAGCCGGGGAAGGCGAACGCGCGCTCGTAGCCCGCGAGCTGGGCCTCGCCGCGGATGGAGTTGCCGTAGTCGAAGACCTCGGCTCCGGCGTCCATGAAGCCGACCATGGCCTCGACGTGCTTCGCCATCGCCTCGCGGGCCCGCTGGGTGAACTCGGCGGGCTTCTCGGCGGCGTAGGAGGCCATGTCCTCGAAGTCGACACCGATCGGCAGGTAGGCCAGCGGGTCGTGCGCGGAGGTCTGGTCGGTGACGATGTCGATGGGGGCGTCCATGGCCAGCAACTGCGGCACCAGCTCGGCGGCGTTGCCCAGCACGCCGATGCTGAGCGGCTTGCGCTGGTCGCGGGCCTCGGTGGCCAGGGCGAGGGCGTGCTCCAGGGAGTCGGCGCGCACGTCCAGGTAGCGGTGCTCGATACGGCGCTCGATGGCGCGCGGGTCGACGTCGATGCAGATGACGACGCCGCCGTTCATGGTGACGGCGAGCGGCTGCGCGCCGCCCATGCCGCCGAGCCCGGCGGTGAGGGTGATGGTGCCCGCGAGGCTGCCGCCGAACTTCTTCTCGGCGACGGCGGCGAAGGTCTCGTACGTGCCCTGCAGGATGCCCTGGGTGCCGATGTAGATCCACGAACCGGCCGTCATCTGGCCGTACATGGTCAGGCCGAGGGCCTCCAGGCGGCGGAACTCCTCCCAGTTGGCCCAGTCGCCGACGAGGTTGGAGTTGGCGATGAGCACGCGCGGCGCCCATTCGTGGGTCTGCATCACGCCGACCGGGCGGCCGGACTGGACGAGCATCGTCTCGTCCTGCTTCAGCCCCTGCAGGGTGCGGACCATGGCGTCGAAGGAGCGCCAGTCGCGGGCGGCCTTGCCGGTGCCGCCGTAGACCACCAGCTTCTCGGGGTGCTCGGCGACCTCGGGGTCGAGGTTGTTCTGCAGCATGCGCAGCGCGGCTTCCTGCTGCCAGCCCTGTGCGGTGAGCGCGCTGCCGCGCGGTGCGCGCACGGTCCTCGGTCCGCTGCCGGTTGCGGTCATGCCCCTGCCTCCTCGCGACTGGATTGAATCATTCACATCCTTGCCTGGTGAATAGCCCCAGTCAACCGGGTCTGTTCCCCTGAGGGAATTGTCCGCCCGCGCCACCATGGAGGCATGAGCCAACGGGGGAACATCCTGCGCGCCGCCGTCGAACGGGGACTGGTCGGACCGGAGCAGCCGGTGGCCGGACTGCTGGACCTGGACGGGATCCGCGCCTCCGCCGCGGCCCTGCGGGACGGTTTCGCGACGCCCGGAGTCGAGGTCGCGCACACCTTCGCCGTGAAGGCCGCCTCGCTCGTACCGGTGCTGCGACTGCTGGCGGAGGAGGGCATCGGGGCCGAGGTCGCCAGTCCCGGGGAACTCGCGCTGGCGCGGGCGGCGGGCGTGCCGGCGGACCGCGTCGTGCTGGACTCCCCCGCCAAGACGCCCGCCGAACTCGCCGAGGCCCTCGCGCTCGGCATCGCCGTCAACGCCGACAACTTCCAGGAACTCGCCCGGCTGGACCGGCTGGTCCGGCCCGGGACGGCCTCGCCCCTCGGGCTCCGTGTCAACCCGCAGGTCGGCGGGGGCAGCATCGGCGCGATGAGCACCGCGACCGCCACCTCGAAATTCGGCGTCGCCCTGCGGGACGAGGGCGCCGCCGACCGGGTCGTCCGGGCCTTCCTCGACCGCCCCTGGCTCACCCGCCTCCACACGCACACCGGCTCCCAGGGCGTCCCCCTGGACCTCATGGCGGCCGGCGTCCGCGCCGCGTGGGAACTCGCCGAGCGGATCAACCACGAGGCCGGCCGGCAGCAGGTCCGCGTGATCGACATCGGCGGCGGCCTGCCGGTCGACTTCACCTCCGACGACGCGCGGCCCACCTTCGCCGAGTACGCCGCGGTGCTGCGGGCCGCCGTCCCCGGGCTCTTCGACGGGCGCTACGGGCTGGTCACCGAGTTCGGCCGGGCACTGCTGGCCCGGCACGGCACGGTCCTGGCGCGCGTGGAGTACACCAAGTCCGCGGGCGGCCGGGCCATCGCGGTCACCCACGCGGGCGCACAGGTCGCCACGCGCACGGTCTTCGCCCCCGATGCGTGGCCGCTGCGCGTACTGGCGCTCGACGGCAAGGGCCGCGTGAAGCAGGGCGCCCCCGTCCTCCAGGACATCGCCGGCCCCTGCTGCTTCGCGGGCGACCTCGTCGCCTCGGCGCGCACCCTCCCCCTGCTGGATGAGGGCGATTTCGTCGCCCTCCTCGACACCGGCGCGTACTACTTCTCCACCCACTTCGCCTACAACTCCCTCCCCCGCCCCGCCGTCCACGGCCACACCGGCGACCCCCCGCACTTCCGCACCGTGCGCCGTGCCCAGACCCTCGCGGAACTCGTCGCCGAATCCGGCGGCTGAGCGGCGCGCGGCGCCGTGCGCCCGGTGGAGGCCGCAGACCGCCCTTCCGGCACTCGGGACCGGCGGAGCCCACAGACAGGCCCGCCCCGCGCCCAACGGCGATCCCGGGTGGACACTGAACCGCACGGCGGGCGCCCGAACAGCCGCGCGGCAGGTACGCGGGGCCTTTGGCGGGACACCCGGCCGGCACCCCCGGCCGTCCAGGACCCCGCGACTGCGCCACCGCGCGGCGATCGGCTCGGCCACGCCCGGCTTTGCGGAACGCGTCACCAGGCCGGACGCCTGAACGGCCGCGCAGCAGTTCCGCGAGCCTTCCGGCCGAACCGCCCCTGCGACCGGCAACCCGAACCGGGCAGCCTCGGCCCACGAACACTTCGGCCACGCCCGAACCACTCGCCACCGGCCCGCAGATCAGCCGCCGGACGGCAGCAAGCCTCGAAGCCACGACCAAGGGCGGGGCGCAAATGGACCCGCCCCACGCCGGGCCCTTCGGAGCCGGGACCACCCGGGACCGGCGGAGGCCACAGACTGGCCCGCCCCGCGCACCCGCAGGACTGGCGCGGAACGCGTCACCAACCCGGACAGCCGAAAGGCCACGCGCCACGTGCACCGCGGGCAGGAAACCCTGGACCGGCCGCGGGACTCCCGGCCGGCGAACGCCTCGGCCGCGCCGGCACCCCGGACAGTCGGGCCGCCCATCACCCGGCGACCCCGACCGCCGCGGCACGTGCGCCGCAGTACGGGCACCGGGAACGGCGGCGCAGCCGCCTCAGCGGGCGGCGGCGGGGAGGCGGCGGCGGGTGCCGCCGGGGCCGGCGTCGCCGGCGACGGGGCCCGTGGCCTCGTACGAGGGGACGGACGGCGCTGCGGGGCCTCGGCCGGCGTGCTCGGGGCGGACCCAGAGCAGTTCGTCGTGCGCGCGCTCCCAGCGGCCTATGCCGACCGCCTTGGCCCACAGCCCCGCGCCGAGCCCCGCGAGCAGCATCCCGGCCGCCGCGGGGACGGCGACGCTGGAGACGAGGGCGACGACAAAGGCGGCCAGCAGCAGCCAGCGGCGCGAGCGCGCCCAGTCGCGGGCCGTGACGCGGCGGTCCTGGAGGTACACGGACCTGGGGGCACGCTCCGCCCGCCCGGCCAGGGCGACGTACCGCCGGCGCCGGAAGAGGAAGGCGGCGAAAGCGGCCACCACGAACAGGGCGGCGCCGCCGAGGACGCCGATGCGCCGCCCGGTCAGGCCGGGGACGAAGACCCGATCCCCGCCGCGACGACTCCGAGCCACCACAGCCGGCGCGCCGCCGCCCGCACCAGAACCGCGACCCTCGCCAGTACATACGCTCCGCGTACCACGTCCTGCCCCTCCTCCGCGCTCCGCCGGATGTCGAGGAGGGAGATTACTCGGCGAACATCAGAATTCCGTGAGGAGAACTCACTCCACGAAAAGGCCCGCGGCCGCCGCCTTCGCGTCGAACTCCTCCAGCCGCGCCTGGGCGTCGGGCAGCCCGTCGCACATGGCCTCCAGCAGCACGCGTCCCAGCAGCATGGGCGCGCACGCGGTGTCGAAGGCGAGGCCCGTGCCCACCGCCGCCGGGAGCAGGAGGTCGGAGTGCGCCGCCACCGGCGCGAAGGCGCTGTCGGCCACGGTCACGACCGTGAGCCCCGCCCCGCGGGCGTACGCGAGTGCCTCGACGACCTCACGCGGGTGCCGCGGCAGCGCGAAGCACAGCAGCGCGCTCGCCCCGGCCAGCACCGCCGCGTCGACGCGGTCGGCGAGCATGCTGCCGCCCTCGTCGAGCAGGCGCACATCGGGGTGGACCTTGCCCGCGAAGTAGCCGAAGCCGCGCGCCTGGGCCGCGGCCGCCCGCAGGCCGAGGACGAGCAGCGGGCGCGACCCGGCCAGCAGCGCCCCGGCCCGGGCGACGGGGGCGGGGTCGGCGAGGAGCGCCGCGAGGTGCCGCAGGTTCTCGATCTCGGCCTGCACGGCCTCCTGGTACTCGTTGTACGTGTCGCCGGCCGGCCGCCCCTCGGGCACCGCGACGGGCACGATCTCCCGCAGGTGGCGGCGGAGCCCGGGGTAGCCGTCGAAACCGAGGGCGACGGCGAAGCGGGTCACGGAGGGCTGGCTGACCCCGGCCAGTTCGGCGACCTCGACGCTGGACAGGAAGGGCGCGTCGGCCGCGCGCCGGACCAGGCAGTGGGCGATCCGGCGCTGGGTGGGCGTGAGGCGGTGGGCCTCGAACAGCTTCATCAGGCGCGCCGACGCGGTGTCGTTGTCCGTCGACATCTGGCCACTCCCCGTCCCGTTCCCGCCGTTCCGCTCTTCCGGCAAGCCTGCCATGCCTGCCCGCCCGTGGACCTACGCGGGCGGCAGCAGCTTCTTCTGGGGCTTGCCCATGGCGTTGCGCGGCAGTTCGGCCAGGAAGCGCACCTTGCGCGGGCGCTTGTGCACCGACAGGTGACCGGCGACGAAGTCGATCAGCTCCCGCTCGGTCACCCCGTCGGCGACGACGTACGCGACGATCTCCTGGCCGAGATCCGCGTGCGGCGCGCCGAGCACCGCGGCCTCCCGCACGGCGGGGTGGTCCAGCAGGGCGTTCTCGACCTCGCCCGCGCCGATCCGGTAGCCGCCGGACTTGATCAGGTCGGTCGAGGCCCGGCCGACGATGCGGTGCATGCCGTCCGGGTCGATGGCCGCGATGTCCCCCGTGCGGAACCAGCCGTCCTCGGTGTACGACGCGGCGGTGGCCTCGGGGCGTCCGAGGTAGCCGTCGAAGAGCGTCGGCCCGGCCAGTTGCAGCTCCCCGATCTCCTCGCCGGGCTCGGCCGCGATCCGGGTGCGGATGCCCGGCAGCGGCAGGCCGACGGAACCGGGCCGCCGCTCGCCGGAGGCGCGGGTGCTCACCGTGATCAGGGTCTCCGTCATGCCGTAGCGCTCGACGGGCCGCTGCCCGGTCAGCGCCTCCAGGTCCCGGAAGACCGGCGCGGGCAGCGGCGCGCTGCCGGACACCAGCAGCCGGGCGCCGCGAAGCGCCTTGGCGGCCTCCGGGTCGGCGGCCACCCGGCCCCAGACGGTGGGCACGCCGAAGTACAGGGTGCCGCCCGCCTCCGCGTAGGCCTGCGGGGTCGGGCGCCCGGTGTGGACCAGGCGGCTGCCGGTGCGCAGGGCGCCGAGCACGCCGAGCACGAGCCCGTGCACATGGAACAGCGGCAGGCCGTGGACGAGCATGTCCTGCGCGGTCCACTCCCACGCCCCGGCGAGCGCGTCCAGGTCGGCGGCGATCGCGCGGCGCGGGACGAGGACGCCCTTGGGGGCGCCGGTCGTGCCGGAGGTGTACAGCACGAGGGCGGTGGTGTCCGGGCCCGGCTCGGGGCCGTCGAAGGCGCCGCTTTCCGCGAGGTCGACCGGGGGCGCCGCGACCGCTCCGGAGTCCTTGAGGATGTGCCCGCGCTCGGCCGGGCCCGCGTCGGGCGGCACCGGCACCACCGGCACACCCGCGAGCAGCCCGCCGACGACCGCGACGACCGTCTCCAGCGTGGCGGTCGCGTGCACGGCCACCGCCGGCGCCCCGGCGATCCGCCGCGCCACGGCCCCTGCCGCGGTCAGCAGCCGTTCGCGGGAACTGGCCGCCCCCGCGACGACGAGCGCGTCGGGACGGTCGCCGTGGTCGTCGTACAGCGCGGTCAGCAAGGGCCGGGATGCGGTCACGGCACGACCCTACTGGGGAGGGGGGAGCGCCCCTGAGAAGGTTCGGGGGTTTCCCCCAGTGCCACGGCGCGCGGCCGTCCGTACGGTGGCGTCATGGACGCCCGCGACCCAGAGCTGAAGAAGGATTTCGCCGCCACCCTCCAGGCGCGCAAGGACCTCGGGGAGGAGTACGAGTCGGCTCTCGTCGACTCCTTCCTGGAGAAGATCGACCAGCGCATCGACGCCCAGGTCGAGCGGCGCGTGCGCCGCGAACTTGCCCAGCACCAGACGGCGTTCGCCCGCGCCGGCCGCCCGGTCGGCCCGCGCGGCGGCGAGGAGGGGCGCGGCCGCTTCGGCGCCCGCTACGGCTTCGCCGGCTTCTCCCTCATCATGGCCATCCCGCTCTCGGCGATCGGCGCGGGCCAGGCCGATCTGCCGGGCCTGCTCGTCGCCTGGGCCGGGATCGTGGGTGTCAACGTCGCGCAGTCCATGGGCTGGCTGTTCACCGACCGCGAGCGGGAGCGCGCCCGCCGCAGGGACCCGGACGCCTGGGAGGACTGAGCCCAGGCGTCAGCCGGCGAGCAGCGCCACGACGCGCCGCGCCGCCGCCTCGTCACGGGCCGCCGCGAACTGCTGCGGCCCGCCCGCCATGCAGAAGGGCAGCCCGTCGGCGGACAGGACCGTGCCGCCCGCCTCGGCGACGAGTAGCGCGCCCGCCGAGTGGTCCCAGGGGTTGTCGTAGGCGTACGTGGCGGCGTCGAGCCGGCCCAGGGCCACGTCGAGGTAGTCGGAGCCTGCCGAACCGCTCGCGCAGGGCTTGATCCCCTGCCCGGGGCCGAGGTCGTACAGGGCGCGGTGCTGGTGGGGGGTGAGGTTCGCGGGGCGGGCCCCGGCGACGAGCAGCACCTCGTCCGGGCCGCCCGCGACGGCCGCTTCCGGCAGCCGCAGCGGGCGTCCGCCGGACCGTGCGCCCGTGCCGCGCAGCGCGGTGGCGAGAATCCCGTCCACCGGCCGGTACACCCAGCACGCGAGCAGCTCGCCGCGCGCGGCGAGCGCGACCTGGGTGACGAAGGAGGCATCACCGCGAACGAAGTTGGAGGTGCCGTCGACCGGGTCGATGATCCAGACCGGCTTCTCGCCCAGCCAGGCGTCCAGCAGCCCGGGGTCGCCGTGCACGGCCTCCTCGCCGATCACGGCGGAGCCGGGGAGCAGTGCGGTGAGCGTTTGTGTGAGGCGTTCCTCGACCCGGCGGTCGGCGACCGTGACCAGGTCCTGCGGCCCCTTCTTCTCGCTGATGTCGCCCGCGGCGAGTCTCCCGAAGCGGGAGAGCGCCTCCTCGTCGGCGACGGCGCGTACGGATTCCTCGACGGCGGCGAACACCTGTGCGTTGATCACGCGGTCTCTTTATCAGAAGAGGGGGGCGCGGGGTAAAGGGGGGCGGGCGTGGGGGCAATTGGGGCGGGCCCCCCCCCCCCCCCGCCGGGGCAGGCTCCCCCTGCCGAATCCAGCGTCATATCGGATGCTTGTCGGGCGCTTGGCCCCTTGTAGGCCAGTACGCCAATTGCACCACCAGCTCGGATGATATTCGTCCGACACGTCCCATGAGTCGGACAGTCGCCGCAGCGCACCCCTTCACTTAGGGAACCAGCAGGCCCGGCACCCGAGGAAAGGACGTCATGTCGGACACCTCGTGGCTTCGCTCCTCCGCAGCCCCCGCCGGCACCACCGTGCCCCCGGCCCCAGGGTTGCTCTCCACTCTCGGCCCCTTGCTGCGGGAATGGCTGCCCCGGCAGCGGTGGTTCGCCGGGAAGGGGCGGCCGATCACCGCGTTCGGCCTGGTCTCGGCGACCGAGCTGCTGCCGGCGGACGGCCGGCTCGGCACCCCGGGGCTGCTCCATCTGCTGCTCGACGTCCACCAGGACGGCCCGCACGAGGTACAGCGGGCCGGCCGCGGCCACGGGCAGCCCGACACCTACCAGTTGCTGCTGGGCTCCCGGGCCCTGCTGCCGCCGGCGCTCGCGCCCGCCCTCATCGGGCACGCCGTCGGGGGCCCGCTGGACGGCCTCACCATCTACGAGGCGCTGCACGACCCCCGGCTGACCTCCCTGTTGCTGGAGCGGCTGCGCGCCCCCGGCCGCACCGGGCATCTGCTGTTCGGCGCCGAGCAGTCCGACAGCTCGGTCATCCCGGCCGGGCCGGCGCCGCGGCTGTCCACCGCCGAGCAGTCCAACAGCTCGGTCATCTACGGCGACAGCCACATCCTGAAGTTCTTCCGGCGGGTCGCCCCGGGCCCCAACCCGGACCTGGAACTGTCACTCGCCCTGGCCCGCGCCGGGTCGCGGCGCATCGCCGCGCCCGCCGCCTGGTTCGAGGCGGTCGGCCTGTACGACGAGCCCGCCACCCTGGGCGTGCTCCAGCGCTACCTGCCCGGCTCGTCCGGGGCCTGGGAACTGGCCCTGGAAGCAGTCGAGAAGGACACCGACTTCTCCGGCGACGCGCACGCGCTGGGGCGCGCGACCGCCGAGGTGCACCTCGCGCTGGCGCGTGCCCTGCCCACCAGCACCCTGCGCCGGCCGCAGATCGAGCTGATCGCCCGCGCGATGGCCGACCGGCTGGACGCCGCGGCGGCCGCCGTGCCCGCGCTGCGGCCGTACCGTGCCCGGCTGCACGCCGCCTTCGAGGACCTCGCGGTGCTCGGCGAGCACGGCACGGAGCTGGCGGCCCAGCGCATCCACGGCGACCTGCACCTGGGCCAGGCCCTGTTGACCCCGGAACAGGGCTGGGTGCTCATCGACTTCGAGGGGGAGCCCGCCCGGCCGCTCCCCGAACGCCGCCGCCCCGCACCGCCGGTGCAGGACGTGGCCGGAATGCTGCGGTCGTTCGACTACGCCGCCCGGCACCACGACCCCGCCGCCCCGGGCGCGCCCGAGTGGGCCGAGACCCAGCGGGCCGCCTTCTGCGCGGGATACGCGGAGGCCGCCGGGACCGATCCCCGGGACGAGCCCGTCGTGATACGCGCCTACGAGACCGACAAGGCCGTCTACGAAGTGCTCTACGAGGCCAGGCACCGGCCCGCCTGGCTGCCCATCCCCATGGCCGCCGTACGGCGCCTCTCGCAGCCGCTCCGCGGCGCCACCCCCTGACCGGGCACCCCCGCGCCCTACCGAGGAGGACCTGATCGTGACCGATCGTCAGCCGTTCCCCGATGCCGACCCCGGCACCCCCGGCCCCGGCGGGAACGGGCCGTCCCGCGCCGCGCGTTCCGCGACCGGCGGCGGGCCCGAGGGTTCGGTGCCAACGCCCGCCGCGGCGACGCCGGCCCCGTCCGCGCGTCCGGCGAAGCCCGCGGGGGCCAAGCCGGGCCGCGGGGCGAACTCCCCGAGGACCGTGCAGGCCGGACAGGGCGGACAGGGCGGCCGGACTGCCCGGCCGGCGGATGCCGCCGCGTCGGCGAACTCCCGTCCCAGGGCCGCGCGTCCGTCCGAGGCGAACGCCTCCGACGCCCGAACCTCCGACGCCCGTACCTCCGAGGCCGTCGCCCGCGGTTACGACCCCGCGGGCTCCGACCGGCCCGCCGCCTCCGGCAGCGCACCCCGCACGGCACCCGCGGTCGCGACCGGCGCCATGGCGGTCGGCCACCAGGCGCCGCCGCCCGGACCCGAGGTGACCCGGCCGGCGCCGTCCGCCACTCCTGCCGACGTGCGTCCCGCCCCGGCGCTCGACGCCGGTGAGCGGTGGCGGCTGCTCGACGGGTCCCACCACGACCCGCACGCCCTGCTGGGCGCCCACCCGGTGGCGGACGGCGTGCTGGTGCGCGCCCTGCGCCCCTACGCGCAGGCGGTGGCGGTCGTCACCGGGGACGGGACGCGGGCGGCACTGCGGGACGAGGGCGACGGGCTCTTCGGCGGCGTGCTGCCGCTGCCGGAGGTGTCGGACGCGGCGGAGGCGGCGGAGGTGAAGGCCCACCGGCTGCTCGTGACGTACGACGGCCAGGAGCAGGAGGTCCACGACCCCTACCGCTTCCTGCCCACGCTGGGCGAGTTCGACCTGCACCTGATCGGCGAGGGCCGGCACGAGCAGCTGTGGAAGGCGCTCGGCGCCGAGCCGATGACCCACGAGGGAGTGACGGGCACCCGCTTCACCGTCTGGGCGCCGAACGCCCGCGGTGTGCGCGTGGTCGGCGACTTCGACTACTGGGACGGCACGGCCTTCCCGATGCGCTCGCTGGGCTCCACCGGGGTGTGGGAGCTGTTCCTGCCCGGGGTCGGCGAGGGACAGCGCTACAAGTTCGACATCTGCGGCCCGGACGGCGCGCACCGGCTCAAGGCCGACCCGATGGCCCGCCGCACCGAGACGCCACCGGCGACGGCCTCCGTGGTCACCGCCTCCCACCACGAGTGGCAGGACGCGCAGTGGATGGCCCGGCGCGGGGACGTGCCCGTGCACGAGGCGCCGCTGTCGGTGTACGAGGTGCACCTGGGCTCCTGGCGGCCGGGGCTGTCGTACCGCGAACTCGCCGAGCAGCTGCCGGCGTACGTGCGCGACCTCGGCTTCACGCACGTGGAGCTGATGCCGGTCGCCGAGCACCCCTTCGGCGGCTCCTGGGGCTACCAGGTCACCTCGTACTACGCCCCCACCGCGCGAATGGGCACCCCGGACGACTTCAAGTACCTGGTGGACGCCCTGCACCGGGCGGGCATCGGCGTGATCATGGACTGGGTGCCGGCCCACTTCCCCAAGGACGAGTGGGCGCTGGCGCAGTTCGACGGCGCGAACGTCTACGAGCACGCCTGGCGCGGCGAGCACCCGGACTGGGGGACGCTGGAGTTCGACTTCGGCCGCACCGAGGTCCGCAACTTCCTCGTCGCCAACGCGGTCTACTGGTGCGAGGAGTTCCATATCGACGGGCTGCGCGTGGACGCCGTCGCCTCGATGCTCTACCTGGACTACTCGCGCGAGGACGGCGACTGGGCGCCCAACGTGTACGGCGGGCGGGAGGACCTCGACGCGGTCGCCTTCCTCCAGGAGATGAACGCGACCGTCTACCGCCGCTGCCCCGGTGTGGTCACCATCGCCGAGGAGTCCACCGCCTGGGACGGTGTCACCCGCGCCACCCACGAGGTCGGCCCCACCGGCTTCGGCGGCCTGGGCTTCGGCCTGAAGTGGAACATGGGCTGGATGCACGACTCGCTGGAGTACATCAAGCACGAGCCCGTGCACCGCAAGTACCACCACAACGAGATGACGTTCTCGATGGTGTACGCCTACAGCGAGAACTACGTGCTGCCGATTTCGCACGACGAGGTCGTGCACGGCAAGGGCTCGCTGGTGAACAGAATGCCCGGCGACTGGTGGCAGCAGCGCGCCACGCACCGCGCGTACTTGGGCTTCATGTGGGCCCACCCGGGCAAGCAACTGCTCTTCATGGGACAGGAGTTCGCCCAGGGCGCCGAGTGGTCGCACGACCACGGCCCGGACTGGTGGCTGCTCGACGAGACCTACTCGGCGGCCGGCGACCACCGGGGCGTGCGGGACCTGGTGCGCGATCTCAACACGGTGTACCGGGGCACGCCTTCGCTGTGGCAGCGCGACACCTCGCCGGATGGGTTCGCCTGGATCGACGGCGGCGCGGCCGAGGACAACGTGTTCTCCTTCGTCCGCCTCGACGCGGCCGGCGACCCGCTGATCGCCGTCAGCAACTTCTCGCCGGTGGTCCGCCAGGGCTACCGGATCGGCGTGCCGGACGGCGTGGAGGCGCTGCGCGAGGTGCTCAACACCGATGCCTCGGTGTACGGCGGCGGCGGCGTCACCAACCCGGAGCCGCTGAAGTCCGAGCCCGTCGCCTGGAACGGCCGCCGTCAGAGCGTGCAGCTCACGCTGCCGCCGCTGGCCACGGTCTGGCTGCGCCCGGCGTAACGCGGGAGTTCAGGGGGAGAGGGGCCGGGTGCTGTCCGGGTCCCCGGTTCCTCTCCCCACAGCGATGGTCGCACAGAAGAAGTTCATATTTGAACAATCTCTCTGTGGCCCTGCTCACGCTCGGCAGGGCGGGAAAACCGGTGGCCGGCCCCGCCGCGGGCCGTGGATGCTCGTGCGCGTGACAAGCGCCCAAGGCAGCCGCCCCCGCAGGCACTTCGGCCGGCGGGACGCCGGCTGTCCGGGCGATCGGGTGGGGACGCCCTCGTGGCCGTGACCCAGCTCCTCGCCCGCGTCCACGCGGCGGACCTCGCCCAGTGTCGCGCGACGGCGGCACACCGGCCGGACGCCGGCCCCGGGTGGGTCCCGCCCGGCGCGGACGTCCTCGATCTCGACTGGGCACCCCACCCCCTGGAGGACGCGTGCCTGCGCGCCGGGCTCGACGGCCCGCTGCTCGCGGCCCTCCGCCGGGCCACCACGGGCGACCCGGAGGTGGACGTCGCCTTCCTCGGCCATCCGGACGCCGTCGGGATCTTCGGCCCTCCCCCGGCGGCCCTGGCCCCGGAGGGCGTGGCCGCCGTCGCGCACGCGCTCGCCGCGATCGACTGGCCGGCGATGCTGCCACTGCGGCCGGGGGTGACCGGGGTCGACGGGGTCCGCGATCCGGAGGCGTATCTCACGCGGCCTTCAGCGCGCTGCGCGCGTTCTACGCGGAGGCGGCGCGGCGCGGGCAGTACGTCGTGGTGTGGTGGGACTGACGCACGCCGGAACGCACCCCACGGCGTGAGCTCAGGACGCGGCCGCGATCGCCGCGCGGGCGGCGGCGACGAGGCGCCAGAAGACCGGCCGGGTGGTGTGCTTCCGACCGGCGCCGGTGCCGGTGGCGAACATCGCGGTGCGCAGCGGGGCGGTCATCTCCAGCTGGGCGCCGCGGCCGCGCCGGGTGCGGTTGCAGATGTTGGCCGGGGACAGGCCCGCGAGTTCCTTCCGCTCCGAGGCGTCGAAGGCGTGGATGCCAGCGGCTGTGAGGGCGGCGGTCAGCTGCCCCGCGAAGGCGGTGTCGGCGCCGCCGACGAGGACGGCCTCGGCCCCGTCCGGGAGGCCCGCCTGCGCGGCGGTGCAGCCGTGCAGCGAGAGCACGCGCAGGCTGCGGGCGGCCAGCGAGCGGGCGACGGGGTCGTCGCAGCGGGTGGAGGTGACGTGGAGGGCGCCGTTGCCGGTGACGCGCAGGCCCTCGAACATCCAGTAGTCGTACACCGGGCCGCCGGCCGGGGTGGGCGCGAGGTCGGCCGGGTGGTACCCGGCGACGGCGAGGCACAGTTCGGAGGTGCCGGCCTCGATGCCGCCGCCGTGCGGGGCGATGACCACGGTGTCGGTGGACCGGGCGGCGGCGTGGCGGCGGAAGCGCCGGGCGTAGTCGGTGCCCTCGACCAGGGTGGTGTCCGCGTACAGCGCGGTGTTGGAGACGTAGGTGTCGAAGGACGCGGAGGCGTACCCGGTGTGCGTCGTCATGAGGCGATCATCACGCACCGGCGGCCCCGGCTCCTGCCGGAAGCCGGGACCGCCTCATACGGAACGTCCGGTCCCGCCGGGCGACGGGGGGAGCGGCCCGGCGGGACGTGAGGGGGCGGCCGGTCAGGCCGCCGTCACCGGCTCCTTCTGCGTGGACACGGGCTCGGACGGCTCACCGTGGCCGTCGTCGACGAGCGTGGTCTCGTCGAAGGGCAGCTCGCCGGCGAACACCCGCTCGGCGCGCTCGCGGTCGAACTCCTTGGTCCACGTGCCGATCAGGATGGTGGCGACCGCGTTGCCCGCGAAGTTGGTGACGGCGCGCGCCTCGCTCATGAAGCGGTCGATGCCGACGATGAGGCCCACACCGTCCACGAGGGCCGGCTTGTGCGACTGGAGCGCGCCGGCCAGCGTCGCCAGGCCCGCGCCGGTGACGCCGGCGGCGCCCTTGGAGGCGATCATCATGAAGAGCAGGAGCGTGATCTGCTGGCCGATGGAGAGCGGCTGGCCCATCGAGTCGGCGATGAACAGCGAGGCCATGGTCAGGTAGATCATGGTGCCGTCGAGGTTGAAGGAGTAGCCGGTCGGCACGGTGATGCCGACGACCGGGCGGCTGACGCCGAGGTGCTCCATCTTGGCGATGAGGCGGGGCAGCGCCGACTCCGACGAGGAGGTCGAGACGATCAGCAGGAACTCCCGGCCGAGGTACTTCAGCAGCTGGAAGAGGTTGACCCCGGCGACGAACCGCAGGATCAGGCCGAGCACGACGACGACGAAGATCAGGCAGGTCACGTAGAAGCCCAGCATGATCGTGGCCAGGGCCTTGAGCGCGTCGACGCCCGCGGAGCCGACCACCGCCGCCAGGGCGCCGAAGGCACCCACCGGCGCCGCCCACATGATCATGGACAGTACGCGGAAGACCAGCTTCTGGATGTGCCCGATCCCGCGCAGCACCGGCTCGCCCGCCGAGCCCATGGCCTGCAGGCCGAACCCGACCAGCAGCGCCACCAGCAGGGTCTGCAGCACCTGGCCCTCGGTGAACGCCGACACCAAGGTGACCGGGATGATCGAGAGGATGAAGTCCGGCAGCGACTCGGCCGGCGCGTCCTTGGCCTGGGCCTGGCCCACGTCCTTCAGGGCGTCGGTCAGGTGCAGCCCGTCGCCGGGCTGCAGGATGTTGCCGACGACCAGGCCGATGCCGAGCGCCACGAAGGACATGACGACGAAGTAGCCGAGCGCGAGCCCGCCGACCTTGCCGACCTTCGCGGCCTTCCGCACCGAACCGACGCCGAGCACGATCGTGCAGAAGATGATCGGCGAGATCATCATCTTGATCAGGTTCACGAAACCGGTGCCGATCGGCTTCAATTCGACCGCCGCGTCCGGCGCGACAAGGCCGAACACGGCGCCGGCGATCGCGGCGACGACCACCGCGATGTAGAGGTAATGGGTGCGGTCCCTGCGACCCTGGCTGCGGCTCTGCACCGGCACTGACACCTTTGTCTCCTCGGTCCAGCCGGACGCCGTCCCGGACGCCCGCGATTGGATAAGTCCCGGTGACTATGCGCCGCGCAGTGAGCCAGGTCACGTTTGCGTTCATTGAGTTCGCGGCACACGTGCACACTGGTGGGCATGCAGGCCCTCCTCCCGGTCCTCCCCCCTCCTCGCGGCCCCCGGCCGCGCCGGCGCACGCGCCCGCGCAGCCTCGCGGGGCAGCTCTTCGCGATGCAGGTCGTCATCGTGGCCGTGGTGGTCGCGGGCATCGCCGTGCTCGTGTACGTCAACGCGGGCAGCCGCGCCGAGGCGGCGGCCGAGGACCGGGTGACCGCGGCGGCGCGGGCGGTCGCCGACGCGCCCTCCGTCGCCGCGGCGATCCGCGGCGCGGATCCCACCGCCGCGCTCCAGCCGTACGCCGAGCAGGTCCGCAAGGACACCGGCGTCGCCTTCGTCACGATCATGAGCCCGGCCGGCATCCGCTGGACGCATCCCGACGCGAGCCAGATAGGCCGGCCCTTCCTCGGGCACATAGGCCCCGCGCAGCGCGGCCGGACGTTCACCGAGACCTACACCGGCACGCTCGGCGCGTCCGTGCGCGTGGTCACCCCGATCCGCGACGGCGGCCGGATCACGGGGCTGGTCAGTGTCGGCATCACCGTCGAGGCCATCACCGACCAGGTGCGCGACCAGCTCACCGTGCTGATCGGGTTCGCGCTCGCGGCACTGGCGGTCGGGGGCCTGGGCACCTACCTCGCCAACGCCCGGCTGCGCCGGCACACCCACGGCATGGCCGCCGACGAGCTGAGCCGGATGTACGACTACCACCAGGCCACGCTGCACGCGGTGCGCGAGGGCCTGATCCTGCTGGACGCGGACCGCAGCGTGGCGCTGTGCAACGACGCGGCCCGCGAACTGCTGGGACTGCCCGGGGACGTGGTCGGCGCGTACGTCGCGGAACTGGGGCTGCCGACCTCGCTGACCGGAGCGCTGCTGGCCGCCGAACCCCGCGTGGACGAGGTGCACCTGACCACCGAGCGGGTCGTGGTGGTCAGCACCGCGCCGGTGCTCGGCGGCGAACGCCGGGGCACCGTGGTGACCTTGCGCGACCACACCGAACTCCAGGCGCTCACCGGCGAGCTGGACTCGGTGCGCGGCTTCGCCGAGGCGCTGCGCTCGCAGGCCCACGAGGCCTCCAACCGGCTGCACACGGTCGTGTCGCTCATCGAACTGGGCCGCGCCGGCGAGGCGGTGGAGTTCGCGACCGCCGAACTGGAGCTGGCGCAGGCGCTGACCGACCGCGTGGTGGCGGCGGTCGGCGAACCGGTCCTGGCGGCACTGCTGCTGGGCAAGGCGGCCGAGGCGAACGAGCGCGGCGTCGAACTGACCGTCAGCGAGGACAGCCGCATCGACGACGGCGTGCTCCCGGCCGCACTCGCCTCCCGCGACCTGGTCACCATCCTGGGCAACCTGATCGACAACGCCATCGACGCGGCGATCGAGGGCGCCGGCCGGGGCGCGGCCCGCCCCCATGTGGCGGTGACCGCCCACGCCGACGGCGGCGAACTGCTGCTGCGGGTCGCCGACAACGGCAACGGCGTGGACCCGGCCACCGTGCGCGAGGTCTTCCGGCGCGGCTGGACCACCAAGAGCGAGGGCCGCGGCCTGGGCCTGGCCCTGGTGGAACAGGCGGCGCGGCGGGCCGGCGGCACCGTCGACCTGGACCGGGACGAGACCGGCGGGGCCGCCTTCACGGTACGGCTGCCGCTGCGGCGGGGGGTGCCGGCGTGATCAGGGTGCTCGTCGTCGAGGACGACCCGGTGGCGGCCGACGCGCACCGGCTGTACGTGGAGCGGCTGCCCGGCTTCGAGGTCGCGGCCGTCGCGCACTCCGGCGGCGCGGCGCTGCGTGCGCTGGAACGGCACGAGGTGGACCTGATCCTGCTCGACCTCAATCTGCCGGACGGGCACGGGCTGCAGGTCGTGCGGAAGCTGCGGGCCGCCGGGCACACCGCGGACGTGGTGGCCGTGACCTCGGCCCGCGATCTGGGGGTCGTGCGCCAGGCCGTCTCGGTGGGCGTGGTGCAGTATCTGCTCAAGCCCTTCACCTTCCCGGCGCTGCGCGACCGGCTGGAGCGCTGGGCGCGGTACCGCGACGAGCTCGCGGGCGGCGAGGCCTCCGGGCAGGACGAGGTGGACCGCGCGCTGGCGGCGCTGCGCAGCCCCGAGGCCTCGGCGCTGCCCAAGGGCCTGAGCGGTCCGACCCTGGAGGCGGTGACCACCGCGCTGCGCGATGCCGTGGAGGGCCTGTCGGCGAGCGCGGCCGCCCAGCAGGTCGGCGTCTCCCGGATCACGGCCCGCCGCTACCTGGAGCATCTGGTCGACATCGGCCGCGCGGTGCGCGCCCCGCAGTACGGCCAGGTGGGACGGCCCGAGCTCACCTACCGCTGGGCGACCGCGCGCAGGACGTGAACGCGGGGCCGCATGACGGATCGTCAGAAGACGGACTCCGCCTCCCGCATGCGGTCCTCGGGGACCCGCTTGAGCACGGTCACGGCCTCGGCGAGCGGCACCAGCTCGATCGCGGTGCCGTGCAGCGCCGTCATGCTGCCGAAGGCGCCCTTGTGCGCGGCCTCGACGGCGTGCCAGCCGAAGCGCGTGGCCAGGACGCGGTCGTAGGGGGTGGGGACGCCGCCGCGCTGGACATGGCCGAGGATGACCGGGCGGGCTTCCTTGCCGAGGCGCTGCTCCAGTTCGGCGGCGAGGCGGGTGCCGATGCCGGCGAAGCGCTCGTGCCCGTAGGCGTCGATCTCGCCGTGGACGTACGGCATGGTGCCCTCGGCGGGGTGGGCGCCCTCGGCGACGCAGACGACCGCGAACTTCTTGCCCCGCGCGAAGCGCTCCTCGACCATCGCGGCGAGGTCGGCCGGGTCGAAGGCCCGCTCGGGCAGGCAGATGCCGTGGGCGCCGCCGGCCATGCCGGACTCCAGGGCGATCCAGCCGGCGTGCCGGCCCATGACCTCGACGACCATGACGCGCTGGTGCGACTCGGCGGTGGTCTTCAGCCGGTCGATGGCCTCGGTGGCCACGGTGACGGCGGTGTCGAAGCCGAAGGTGCGGTCGGTGGCCGAGATGTCGTTGTCGATGGTCTTGGGGACGCCCACGACCGGCATGCCCGCCTCGGCGAGCAGCCGGGCCGCGGTCAGGGTGCCCTCGCCGCCGATCGGGATGAGCACGTCGAGACCGTAGTCCGCGCACACGGTGCGCCAGTTGTCCGCGGCCTCGTGCAGCCGGGAGCGTTCCAGCCGGGTGGAACCGAGCACGGTGCCGCCGCGGGCGAGGATGCCGCTGACGGAGTTCAGGTCGAGGGTGCGGTAGCGGCCCTCCAGCAGTCCCTTGAAGCCGTCCTCAAAGCCGATCACCTCGTCGCCGTGGTACGTCAACGCGCGATGGGTCACCGAACGGATGACGGCGTTGAGCCCTGGACAGTCGCCGCCCGCGGTGAGCACTCCGATACGCATGGCGCTCCGCGCTCCCTCCGGTAGCGTCCCAGGTCGCCTCTCTCGCATCGTAGATCCGCGCCTGACCCACCGCGCGTCATACGCACAGCGGTCTGTAATGTCAAGGGGTATCCGCCACCCGAATGGGTGGATTCCATCGGGTAGGAACGGAGAGAGCGCGTGACGCGCAGCGTGTACGTAACCGGGGTCGGCCGGGGGGACGGCAGGCAGGTCGTCGAGCTCGGCGTCATGGAGCTGCTCACCCGCCAGGTCGACCGCGTGGGCGTGTTCCGCCCGCTGGTGCACGACACCCCGGACCGGATGTTCGACCTCCTGCGCAGCCGCTTCCGGCTCACCCAGGACCCCGCGACGGCCTTCGGCCTGAGCTACGAGGCGGCCGCCGCCCTCCAGGCCGAGCAGGGCCGGGACGCGATGATCGCCGTGCTCGTCGAGCGCTACCACCTGGTGGCCCGGGAGTACGAGACGGTGCTCGTACTGGGCTCGGACTTCCACGAGACCAATCTGCCGGGCGAGATGGGCATCAACGCCCGCCTCGCCAACGAGTTCGGGGCCTCCGTGGTCCCGGTCGTCGGCGGGCGCGACCAGAGCGCGGAGTCGGTGGTGGACGAGGTGCGCAACGCCCACCAGTCCTACTCCGGCTTCGGCTGCGACATCGTCGCCATGATCGCCAACCGGGTGCCCCGGGAGACCCTGGAGGAGGTCGCCGGACGCCTGCGCCGGCTGCTCCCGGTCCCCGCGTACGTGCTGCCCGACAAGCCCGCGCTGTCGGCGCCGACCGTCTCCCAGATCGTCGAGACCCTCGGCGCGCAGGTGCTGCTCGGCGACCACAGCGGGCTCTCCCGCGACGTGCTGGGCTTCGTCTTCGGCGGCGCGATGCTGCCCACCTTCATCCGTGCGCTGACCCCCGGCTGCATGGTGATCACCCCCGGCGACCGCGCCGACCTCATCATCGGCTCACTGGCCGCGCACTCGGCCGGCTCCCCGCCCATCGCCGGCATCCTGCTCACCCTCGATGAGGTGCCCGGCCCCGAGATCATGGCGCTGGCCGCCCGGCTCGCCCCCGGCACCCCGGTGATGTCCGTGCCGACCGGCAGCTTCCCGACCGCCGCCGAGCTGTTCGCCCTGGAGGCGAAGCTCGGCGCGGGCACACCGCGCAAGGCCGAGACCGCGCTCGGCCTCTTCGAGACCCATGTCGACAGCGCCGAACTCAGCGAGCGGCTGTCGGTGGTCCGCGGCGAGCGCGTCACCCCGATGATGTTCGAGCACGAGCTCATCGAGCGGGCCCGCTCCGGCCGGCGCCGCGTCGTGCTGCCGGAGGGCGCCGAGGAGCGCATCCTGCACGCCGCCGAGGTGCTGCTGCGCCGCAATGTGTGCGACATCGTGCTGCTGGGGAACGAGGACGCCATCCGCCGGCGGGCCGGCGAGCTCGGCATCGACGTGGACGTCCCCGGCCTGGTGCTCACCGATCCGCAGACCTCGCCGCTGCGCGAGAGCTTCGCCGAGCTGTACGCCAAACTCCGCGTCCACAAGGGCGTCAGCTACGAACTCGCCTACGACGTCGTGGCCGACGTGTCGTACTTCGGCACGCTGATGGTGCAGCAGGGCCTGGCCGACGGGATGGTCTCCGGCGCGGTGCACTCGACCGCGGCGACCATCCGTCCCGCGTTCGAGATCATCAAGACCGTGCCGGACGCCTCGATCGTCTCCTCGGTCTTCTTCATGTGCCTGGCCGACAAGGTGCTGGTCTACGGCGACTGCGCGGTCAACCCCGACCCCGACGCCGAGCAGCTGGCGGACATCGCGATCCAGTCGGCCGAGACGGCCGCCCAGTTCGGGGTGGAGCCGCGGGTGGCGATGCTCTCGTACTCCACCGGGACCTCCGGCTCGGGCGTGGACGTCGACAAGGTGCGCCGGGCCACCGAACTGGTCCGCGAGCGCCGCCCGGAGCTGCTGGTCGAGGGCCCGATCCAGTACGACGCGGCGGTCGACGCGCAGGTCGCCGAGACCAAGCTGCCCGGCTCCGAGGTGGCGGGGAAGGCCACCGTGCTGATCTTCCCGGACCTCAACACCGGCAACAACACCTACAAGGCGGTGCAGCGTTCGGCCGGCGCCGTCGCCGTCGGCCCCGTGCTGCAGGGCCTGCGCAAGCCTGTCAACGACCTGTCGCGCGGCGCTCTGGTGCAGGACATCGTCAACACGGTCGCCATCACGGCGATCCAGGCCCAGGGCGAGCAGGCACCGACCGGCTCGAACGAGCCAACCAAGCCGACCGGTTCGACCGGTTCGACCGGTTCGACCGAATCAGGGAAGGCGCTGTGACAGCGACCCGCGTTCTCGTCCTCAACTCCGGCTCCTCGTCGGTGAAGTACCAGCTCATCGACATGGCCGACGGCAGCCGCCCGGCGGCCGGGATCGTGGAGCACATCGGTGAGCGCGGCGGGGTCGCCGATCACGCCGAGGCGCTGGGGGTCGTCGCGGACGAGCTGGCCGCCCGCGGCCTCGGCCTGGACTCCCCCGAACTGGCCGCCGTGGGGCACCGCGTGGTGCACGGCGGCACCCGGTTCACCGAACCGACGCTGGTCGACGACGCCGTGCTCGCGGCCGTCGAGGAGCTCGTGCCGCTCGCCCCGCTGCACAACCCGGCCAACATCACCGGCATCCGGGTGGCCCGCGCGCTGCGCCCGGACCTGCCGCAGGTGGCGGTCTTCGACACCGCCTTCCACTCCACCGTCCCCGAGCACGCGTACCGCTACGCCATCGACCGGGAGACCGCCGACGCCCACCAGGTGCGCCGCTACGGCTTCCACGGCACCTCGCACGCGTACGTCAGCCGGGCCACGGCCGGGCTGCTGGGCAAGGACCCCGCCGAGGTCAATGTGATCGTGCTGCACCTCGGCAACGGCGCCTCCGCCTCCGCCGTGCGCGGCGGGCGGTGCGTGGAGACCTCGATGGGCCTGACCCCGCTGGAGGGCCTGGTCATGGGCACCCGCTCGGGTGACGTCGACCCGGCCGTGGTCTTCCATCTCACCCGCACGGGCGGAATGTCGGTGGACGACGTCGACGCCCTGCTGAACAAGCGCTCCGGCCTGCTGGGCCTGTGCGGCGACAACGACATGCGGGAGATCGGCCGGCGGATGGCGGAGGGCGACGAGTCCGCGCAGCTCGCCTTCGACGTCTACGTGCACCGGCTGCGCAAGTACGTCGGCGCGTACACCGCCGTCCTGGGCCGGGTCGACGCGATCGCCTTCACCGCGGGCGTCGGGGAGAACTCCCCCGCCGTGCGGGAGGCCGCGACGCGCGGCCTGGAGGCCCTGGGCATCGAGCTGGACGGGGTGCGCAACGCGGTGCGCGCGAGCTCCGCGCGGCTGGTGTCGGCCAAGAGCAGCAAGGTGGCGGTGGCGGTCGTCCCGACCGACGAGGAGCAGGAGATCGCCCGGCAGACGTACGCGCTGGTGACCGGCCGGTGACGTCTCCAGGTCACTTGGAGGCTTTAGTCTATGGCCGCCGTCCGCACCGTCCACGACTCCCCCGCACGGGAAAATTCCGGAGCGGAACAAATTGATAGGATCGTCTCCATGCGCCGAGCGAAAATCGTCTGCACCCTGGGTCCCGCCGTCGACTCCTACGACCAGCTGAAAACGCTGGCCGAAGCCGGAATGAACGTGGCCCGTTTCAACTTCAGCCACGGCAGCCACGCCGAGCACGAGGAGCGCTACCACCGGGTGCGCAAGGTCTCGGAGGAGACCGGACGTGCCATCGGCGTGCTGGCCGACCTGCAGGGCCCCAAGATCCGCCTGGAGACCTTCGCGGACGGCCCCGTGGAGCTGGTCGCCGGTGACGAGTTCACCATCACCACCGAGGACGTGGCGGGCGACAAGACCATCTGCGGCACCACCTACAAGGGCCTGCCCGGCGACGTCCGGTCCGGCGACCCGGTCCTGATCAACGACGGCAACGTCGCGCTGCGCGTGACCGACGTGGACGGCGCCCGCGTGCGCTGCCTGGTCGTCGAGGGCGGTGTCATCTCCGACCACAAGGGCATCAACCTGCCCGGCGCCGCCGTCAACGTCCCCGCGCTGTCCGAGAAGGACATCGAGGACCTGCGCTTCGCCCTGCGGATGGGCGTCGACATGGTCGCGCTGTCCTTCGTGCGCGACGCCAAGGACATCCGCGACGTCCACCGTGTGATGGATGAGGTCGGCCGCCGCGTGCCGGTCATCGCCAAGGTGGAGAAGCCGCAGGCGGTGGACAACATGGAGGACATCGTCGCGGCCTTCGACGCCGTCATGGTGGCCCGTGGCGACCTGGCGGTGGAGTACCCGCTGGAGAAGGTCCCCATGGTGCAGAAGCGGCTCATCGAGCTGTGCCGCCGCAACGCCAAGCCGGTGATCGTCGCGACCCAGATGATGGAGTCGATGATCACCAACTCCCGCCCCACGCGCGCTGAGGCCTCCGACGTCGCCAACGCGATCCTGGACGGCACGGACGCGGTGATGCTGTCCGCCGAGTCCAGCGTCGGCAAGTACCCGATCGAGACCGTGAAGACCATGTCGCGGATCATCGAGGCCGCCGAGGTCGAGCTGCTCAAGCAGGGCCTGTGGCCGCTCAACGGCCGCAAGCCGCGCACCCAGGGCGGTGCCGTCGCCCGTGCCGCCGCCGAGCTCGCGGACTACCTGGACGCCAAGACGCTGGTCGCCTTCACCAAGTCCGGCGACACCGCGCGCCGGCTGGCCCGCTACCGCGTGCCGCAGCCGGTGGTCGCGTACACGACCGAGGAGACGACCCGCAACTTCCTCGCGCTGACCTGGGGCGTGCAGACCACGGTGGTGCAGTACGTGAACACCACCGACGAGATGGTCGAGATCGTCAACGAGGAGATGCTGAAGCTCAGCGACTACACCGAGGGCGACACGGTGATCATCACCGCCGGTTCGCCTCCCGGTGAGTCCGGCACCACCAACCTGGTGCGGGTGCACCACCTCGGCCACCGCGCCGTCTGACCCGCGCAGCGCCGACGTAACACGGCGGAGGGCGCCTCCCCCGCAAGGGGTGGGCGCCCTCCGCCGTTCTGCGGCTCCCGGAAGGGTCCGTGCTCACTCAGTCCTGGGTGTTGTAGACGTGCATACCCGGGACCGTGAGGGTGCCGCCGAACTGGCCGGCCTGCTTCACCGTGACGTTGGTGAAGAAGGCGACCGGCACGTTGACCGGCGGCGGGGTGTCGGGCGTGAACTCGATCGGGATCAGCCCGAAGAGGTTGCCCTTCAGCGACTCGGTGTACATCGTCACCGTGCCGCCGCGGATCGTGGACGTGCTGCCCTTGCGGGCCTCGACGTGGCCGACGGTCCCGCCCGGACCGACGACTTCCTGGTGCAGGTCCTTGATGTCCAGGGTGGAGGCCGTGAACTTCAGAACCGGCTTGACCTTCCCGCTCCAGGTCTTGACCTCCACGATGCCCTTGTAGTCCAGGCCCGTGAGGGTCAGCACGCTGCTGTGCAGCGTCCAGGGGTCGTCCGCGAGGAGCGCGGGGGTCTCCTGGTACGCCGCGTCGGCCAGCGCCTGCGCGTCGTGCGTCGGGCACGGGAACGGGTTCCCGTCCGCCGGCGTCGCCGAGGGGCTCGGCGTGGCGCTGGGCGCCTGCGTCGCCCCGGAGGTGGCGTCGTCCGCGGCCTTCTTGACGTCGGACAGCGTCTTCTTGACCGCGTCGCCGATGTCCTCGGCCGTCTTGCCCGCCGGCTTGTGCGTGGTGCCCGCCTTCGGGGTCTGCGACGTGGCGCTCGGGGTCGGCGTGGCGGTCGCGGAGGGCACGGTGTCCACCGGAGCGGAGTCGGTGCCCTTCTTGACGCCCAGCAGGTCGCCCAGAGCGTCGCCGAGGCCCAGCGGGTCCAGCGGGTTGGCGGACGGGGACTGTGTTGCGGACGGCGTGGACGGCGTGGACGGCGCGGTCGTCGGACCGGAGCCGCCGCCCGACCCGGAGGTCGTGCCGGTGTCGCCCTTGCCGTCCCCGGTACCGGTGTCGGAAGGACTGGTCGTCGGGGTCGTCGGGGTCGTCGGGGTCGCCGAGGGCTTCGGCGTCTCCGTCTTGGCACCGCCGCTCGGCGTGCTGCTCGGCGTCGTCGACGGCGAGGGCTCGTCGGGCTGCTCCACGCACTTCGTGCCCGAGAACGGGTTCTTGGGCAGTTCGTCGGCAGAGGCCAGCCTCGGGGTGAGTCCCATGCCCATCAGGACCGCCGTCGGCATCGCGGCCAGGGCTATCGCCTTGCCCGCCGGCATCTGCAGCTTGGTCAGCAGCGACTTCCTCGGGGCCGCGTGCCGCGGCCCCGGTCTCACACGGGTGCCGCCGCCGGCGGCCGCGGAAGCCGGCTGATCCTCATCACCCCGCACTGTGCCTCCCGTTCACGTCTACGGTTTGCTCTGTGCCGTCCTGCGCCTCCCGCGGGGCGGTGCCGCCGGCCGCCTCGGCGCGGTGGTCGCCGTACGCCTTCGCGTAGGGCGATCCCGGCGGCGGCACGTAGCCGGTGTCGCCGTCGTACCCCTCGCCGCCATCGGGCAGTTCCGCCGGCTGCGGGCCGCCCTCGGCGGGAGGCGCGCCCGGGGCCCAGGCCACCGACAGCGCTCCGCCGACCAGCCCGAGCACGAAGCCCACGAAGAAGCCGCCGAAGTTGGAGACCACCAGGGAGACGAGGGCGAGCAGGATCGATGCGATGCCCGCGAAGACCCGGACCGCCGACTGGAACCACATGGTCAGACCGAGGACGACCAGCAGCACGCCGATGATCAGCGAACCGGAGCCGGCCGTGGTGGCCATGGTCAGGCTGAGCGAGCCGAGCGTGATGTTGGCGTACGGGAAGTAGGCGATGGGCAGTCCGGCCAGAACCGTCAGCAGGCCCGCCCAGAACGGCCGCTGTCCGCGCCATACGCGGAAACGGAACCGCCAATAGTCGAACCCGCTCAGTCCATGTGTCTCGGCGCTCATGGAAAACTGCTCCCTGGGACTGGCGTTACAAAGAAGAAAGCGTGTGGGTGGGGAAAGGTGAGGGGCGTCCCGCGCCCCTCACCCCCCTAGTGGTGCTTAGAAGCACTCGTAGCCTGCGCCCGAGCCCTTCTTGACCGACATGCTCAGCCCGCTGAGCTTGAAGGTTCCCGCGCTGGTGGCCCAGGCGGTCTGCCTCACGTCGGTCAGGTCGGCCGCGTCGGCCTCCTGCGCGAAGGAACCCGGGTCCGACTGGTCGCCGGTCTTGATGCCGGGACCCTTCTTGCTGTCTCCGGCCGCCACGCCGATGTTGATGTTGGTGAACGTGGCGTCCGCGTTCAGCTGGTCCAGGTCGATGTAGAGGTTCTTCGCCTCGACCTTCTTGGAACCGTTGCCGGCGCCCAGCTTCAGCGTCACATCGCCGAAGACCGGAACCGGCACGACGACGGACTGGCACAGGCCGGAGATCTCGGCGGTGCTGAACGCGGAGACCGCGACCGGGATCGGCTTGCCGCCGTGCTGGACGTCGATGGCTCCGTACTGGACGAAGCCCTCACCGTGCAGGCTGTCGGCCTTCACCTTGAACTGCTGGCCGGACACACTGAACGACGCGGCAAGCGCGCCCTGACCCAGGGCCACGCCTATCGCGGCGGTGGCCGCGACGCTCGGCACCATGACGACGGCGAACCGCTTCCATCTGGTACCGCCGCGGATGAGCGACTCCATGACTTTCCTCCTTCTCGGACGTACATCTCCGGCCGGAATCGTGGGGATTGCGGCGGGATGGGAGAAGAGCTACGTCCTCGGGAAGGAGAGCGCCGTACAGACGGCCGTCACGCGGGATGGCGGACGGCGTTGTCCGGAATTCGGCGATCACCCCCGAGCGACAACCACTGGCCACGCTCTCGCGCAACCTGCTGGACAGGCCCTGCCGGGTGGCAGAGACCCCCCTGTCCACGAGACGCGACCACTGCTGGCACAGCGCTCGCGACCCGGCCCGGTGGGGACCCGTACGACGAGCGGGCGGCTGGATGCCGACACCCCGGCAACGGACCGAGCTTGGCCGATCGTGGTCCATTCGCGGCCGCTGCACAAGGGGCTTCGTTACTAGCGGGTAACGGTGCGATAACCCAGTTCACATGGTCTGGACCAGATCGGCTACGCAGCGTAGTTGCGATGAGGGTGTGAAATTCCCTCAAGGGGTGATAGATCCGGACAGAAGTCCGTCACTCTCTTACCGGAAGTAACAGCGACCGCGTTTCATCAAGATTTGGTAAAGCGCGGCCGCTGTCACATTCGGCTCGAAAGGTCTTTCGACGCAGGCGGGGGCGGAGGCGTGATCAGGTCAGAAGAGCACCCGGGCCAGTGCCGAGCGGGCCGCGGTCACCCGCGGGTCGTCCGGGCCGATCACCTCGAAGAGCTCCAGCAGCCGCATCCGGGCCGCGTCACGGTCCGCACCCGTGGAGCGGCGCACCGCGTCCACCAGTCGCGCGAAGGCGTCCTCCACGTGTCCGCCCACCAGGTCCAGATCGGCCACGACGATCTGCGCCGGGACGTCGTCGGGGCGGTCCGCGGCGGCCTTGCGCGCCGTCTGCGGGTCGGCCCCCTCCACCCGCTGCAGCAGCTCCGCCTGCGCCAGGCCCAGCTTCGCCTCGGTGTTGGCCGGGTCACCGGACAGGACGTTGCGGTACGCCTGGATCGCGCCACCGAGGTCGCCCTGGTCGAGCGCGTCGTGCGCGGCGGACAGGGCGAGCTCCTGCGGGCTCGGCGGACGCTCCTCGGCCGGTACGGCGGGCGCGCCGCCCTCGACCGGGACGCCGACGATGCCGAAGCGCTGTTCGGCGACGGCGATCAGCTGGTCCAGCACCTCGGTGATCTGGTCCTCCGGGGCCGCGCCCTGGAAGAGCGGCATCGCCTGGCCGGCCAGCACCGCGAACACCGCGGGAATCCCCTGCACGCCGAACTGCTGCACCAGCAGCTGGTTCGCGTAGACATCGATCTTGGCGACGACGACCCGGCCCGCGTACTCGGCGGCGAGCCGCTCCAGCGTCTCCTCCAACTGCACGCTGGCGTCCGCACGGTCGGTCCAGAAGTGGACGACGACCGGGACCTCGGTGGAGCGCTGCAGGACGTCGGTCTCGAAGGTGGCCTCGGTGACCTCGGTCACCAGGGCGGGGGCGGGCACTCCCCCGGTGCGGGCGGCTTCCGCGCGGGCCTGTTCGGCCTTCGCCTTGGCCTCTCCGGCCGCCTTCACCGCGGCGAGGTCGACCACGCCGCTCATGGACATGTTCCGTGGCTGCATGGGACCAATCCTCCCCCCTCGTCGCGGTTCCCGGGGAATCGCCCCCCGGAAGCGTCGCAATGGCGCGCCGTCATGGCGAAAAGCACGACGCGGGGTCCCCACCCACGCCTCGCGACTGCCGCCTGTTTCGATACGCCCCGTAGCGTAACTGCATGGTCGCGCGGCGCGCAACGGGGATAGGGTGCCCAGCCATGTGCCCGCGTGAAACAGGACGAAGGACCGGCCGCCCCCGCAGCGCGGAGGCCGACCGGGCGATCCTGGACGCCGCACGGCAGGCCCTGGTCGAGACCGGCTGGGGAAAGTTGACCATGGGAGACGTCGCGGCACGCGCGAAGGTGGCCAAGACCACTCTCTACCGTCGCTGGTCCGGCAAGAACGAACTCGTCGTGGACGCGGTCGCCGCGCTCTTCGACGAACTGGAACTTCCCGACCGGGGCAGCCTGCGCGCCGATGTGGAGGGCGTGGTACTCCAGTTCGCGGCCCTGCTGGAGCAGCCCGCCACCAAGACCGCGCTGATGGCGGTGGTCGCCGAGGCGACGCACGACCAGGCGCTGCGGCGGCGGATCCGCGAGGCGATCGTGGACCGGCAGAAGCGGCTGGTGATCGAGGGACGCCGGCGCGCCCAGGGCCGCGGTGAGATCCCGCCGGACGACGGTGATCCCACACCGCAGATCGACCTCATCTTCGACGTCATCGCGGGGGCCGTCGTGCACCGCACCCTCGTCTCCTGCGAACCGGTCGACGCCGACTGGGCGTCACGCTTCACCACGGTCCTGCTCGGCGGGCTCTCGGGCACCGCGGACTGACCCGCGGCCTGCCCGGCGTGGACTGACGCGTCTGACACCCGGCCTGCCCGGCGATAGCGCAACTCCGTTGCGTACGGGCACCGTTCGGCAGGACATCTTCCGGCGCGCGGGTTCCCGGAAGTTCATCAATCCCGTGGTGCCGGGCTCTTGCCGGGATGTCATGGCACCGCCATGCTTACCCGCGGGTATCTACTCGCATAGATTCCTCACCGGTTGCGCACAGTTCCGCACAGTTCCACACAGCTCTGCGAAGTCCTGCCCAGTTCAGCGCAGTTCCGCACTGCTTCTACCTGACAGTGCGTCAGTGATCGCTCGCCCCCAGGAGGATCGACCCCTCATGAGACATCATCACCCTCGTCGGCGCGGCGCCGTCGTCTCTCTCGCCGCTTCCCTGCTCGCCCTGACGGCCGGCCAGACCGTGAGCGCCCTGCCCGCCACGGCCGCCCCCCACCCCCACACGCCCGTCTCCGCGGTCTCCGCGGCCGAGGAGCAGGCGGCGCGTGCGATCGCCGGCTCGCTCACCGACACCGCCTGGCGCGCCCGGGTGGGCAAGGCGACGCTCGCCTCCGACGACGTCGCCGTCACCGCCCTGGCCGGCAAGGCCGATGGCTCCCTGAAGGCCGAACTGGCCGCCGCCGACCGGCGGATCGCCGCCGCCAAGGGCCTGGACGCCGGCGTCGGACCGCTGCTGCGGCTGCGGCTCGGGGACGACTCCATGCGCGCGGCGCTGTCCGCCGGCGTGACGCCGTGGGTGACCGCGGCCTCCTCGGACGACGACGCCACCGCCGTCACCGCCTGGGACAGCCGGGGCCGCGCCCACACGCTGGACGCCCGCAAGGCGCCCACGCACCCGGTGTACGTCGTGGACATCGACGGCTCCAAGGCGCTCGCCGCCGGACTGACCGTGCTGAACAAGGAGCTGACCCGCTACGGTGTGGCCTCCGCCAAGGCCACGCCCGCCAAGGCCCCCACGCAGGCCCCCGCGGCCGGCTCGCGGGCGCAGGCGGCCGGCGGCGGTTTCTGGACCACCCGCATCACCTCGGTCGAGCTGTCGGACGACGAGGAGCCCTGGGTCAAGGGCGACGCGGAGATCTACACCCTGGTGACCGGTTTCGGGCAGGACGGCGCCGTGCGCGTCGACCCCGTCGACATGCCGTACCTGGACAACGACGGCACGGTGTACCGGCCCAACCAGATCCTGGTGAACTGGTCGAACTACAAGTACAACCTCGCCGACGCGGTGATGATGGAGGAGGACGGCAGCACCAACTACCGCGACCTGGCCAAGGCCATCGCCACGGTGCTGCTCACCGTCACCGACCAGGGCACCTACATCCCGCTGGTGAACGCGGTCCTGGACGCGATCCCGAACGACTGGTGGACCGACGACCCGGACTACGTCGACTCCTGGTACACCCTGGCTCAGAGCGACAACGGCACCCGCTACGGTGCCCGCGGCAACGGCTGGATGACCGTCGAGCCGTACTTCGTGCAGCAGTTCTGAGGCGGCACGGCGCACGGTGACAACGAGGGCCGGCGGGAACCCCGGGGTTCCCGCCGGTCCTCGGCGTTTTTGGCGTTCAGGCGTTCCTGCGTTCAGGCGCCGCTCAGAAGCGGGCGGGCTCGGTGTAGCTGCCCCACTCGTCGCGCAGCGCGCCGCAGATCTCGCCGAGGGTCGCCTCGGCGCGCACCGCCTCCAGCATCGGCTCGATCATGTTGGTGCCCTCGCGCGCGGCGGTGAGCATCGCGTCCAGCGCCTTGCGCACCACCGTGTCGTCCCGCAGGTCCTTGCGGCCGGCCAGGACCCGCACCTGCTCGCGCTCCACCTCGTGGCTCACCCGCAGGATCTCCAGGTCCCCGGTGACCGAGCCGGTGTGGCAGTTGACGCCGACGACCCGCTTGTCGCCCTTCTCCAGGGAGCGCTGGTACTCGAAGGCGGCCTCGGCGATCCGGCCGGTGAAGTACCCGTCCTCGATGCCGCGCAGGATGCCGGAGGTGATCGGGCCGACCGCGTGCCGGCCGTCGGGTACGGCGCGGGCGCCCAGTTCCTTGATCTTGTCGAAGATCTTCTCCGCGTCCGCCTCGATGCGGTCGGTCAGCGCCTCGACGTACCAGGAGCCGCCGAGCGGGTCGGCGACATTGGCGACGCCGGTCTCCTCCATCAGCACCTGCTGGGTGCGCAGCGCGATCTCCGCGGCCTGGGCGCTGGGCAGCGCCAGCGTCTCGTCCAGGGCGTTGGTGTGCAGGGAGTTGGTGCCGCCGAGCACCGCCGCCAGCGCCTCGACCGCGGTGCGGACCACGTTGTTGTACGGCTGCTGGGCGGTGAGCGAGACGCCCGCGGTCTGGGTGTGGAAGCGCAGCCACTGCGCCTTGTCCGATGTGGCGCCGTACACGTCGCGCATCCAGCGGGCCCAGATCCGGCGTGCGGCGCGGAACTTGGCGATCTCCTCGAAGAAGTCGAGGTGGGCGTCGAAGAAGAAGGACAGACCCGGGGCGAAGGTGTTGACGTCCAGCCCGCGCGACAGGCCCAGTTCCACGTAGCCGAAGCCGTCGGCGAGGGTGTAGGCCAGCTCCTGCGCGGCCGTCGATCCGGCCTCGCGGATGTGGTAGCCGGAGACCGACAGCGGCTTGTACGCCGGGATGCCCGTCGCGCAGTGCTCCATCAGGTCGCCGATCAGGCGCAGGTGCGGCTCGGGGGCGAAGAGCCACTCCTTCTGCGCGATGTACTCCTTGAAGATGTCGGTCTGCAGGGTGCCGTTGAGCACCGCGGGATCGACGCCCTGCCGCTCGGCGGCCACCAGGTACATGCAGAAGACGGGCACCGCGGGGCCGGAGATCGTCATCGAGGTGGTGACGTCACCGAGCGGGATGTCCTTGAAGAGGATCTCCATGTCGGCGGCGGAGTCGATGGCCACGCCGCAGTGACCGACCTCACCCAGCGAGCGCGGGTCGTCGGAGTCCCGGCCCATGAGGGTGGGCATGTCGAAGGCGACGGACAGACCGCCGCCGCCCGCCTCCAGGATCATCTTGTAGCGCTCGTTGGTCTGCTCGGCGTTGCCGAAGCCGGCGAACTGGCGGATGGTCCAGGTGCGGCCCCGGTAGCCGGTGGCGTGCAGACCGCGGGTGAACGGGTACTCGCCCGGCCAGCCGATCCGCTCGAAGCCGGGCACGCCGGCGCCGGCCGGGGGCCCGTACACCGGCTCCACGGGGTCGCCGGAGAGCGTGGTGAAGTCCGCCTCGCGCTTGCGGGAAGCGTCGTAGCGCGCCTGCCAGCGGCTGCGCCCCTCGTCAATGGCTGCAGCGTCCATGCCGGTGTCCGCCTCTCATCGGTGGGGGGCCGCCCTCGCACGTCCTTGTACAAGAAGGATTACCCCGGTAAGGCGAAAATACTAGGACGTCCTAGTATTTGTCGACGGCGACACCCCCCGTCCGCCGAAGGAGGGGGGGGTATCCGCAGGTCGGGCGGGTGTCAGACCTTGACGGGTTCACCCGCCGGGGCCACCAGCGGGGCCACCTCGCGGGTCACCTTGCGCTCGACGAAGAACGCGGCGGTGGGAATGGTCCCGGCCAGCAGCACCCACAGCAGCTTGCCGAAGGGCCACTTCGCCTTGGAACCGAGATCGAAGGCGAAGACCAGGTAGAGAACGTAGAGCCAGCCGTGGGCGATGGCGACGACCCGGGTGAAGCCCTGGGCGCCGTCGATGTCCAGGACGTACTTGGCGATCACGCCGACGGTCAGCAGGACCAGCAGCACACCCGTCGTGTAGGCGAGGGCGCGGTACCGGGTCAGGACACTCTGCTTCATGCGCCGAAGCCTAACCGGTGCCATTGCGGCGCTTTCCCCCGGGCCGCTCCGAGTCGCGCGCGAGCGGCACGCGAGCCGGTTCCAGCCGCTCCAGGCCGCCCGTACGCCGTCCCGCACCGGCGGCAGCCGCCGCTCCCGGACTACTCCTCGAAGTCCCCGGCGGATATCCGCAGCGGCCGCAGCAGGGCGAAGATCTCCGCGCACTCATCGTCGTCGTACGCCTGCAGGCCGAACTTCATCCCCATGAGGTCCTCGGTGGCGGCCTCGCACACCTCGCGGCCCTTGGCCGTGATGGAGGCCAGCGTGCCGCGCCCGTCGTTGGGGTTGGGGCGCTTGGCGACGAGGCCGGCGGCCACCAGGCGGTCGACGGTGTTGGTGACCGACGTCGGGTGCACCATCAGGCGCTCGCCGATCTTGGACATCGGCAGCTCGCCCTCCTTGCTGAAGGCGAGCAGCACCAGCGCCTCGTAGCGGGCGAAGGTCAGCCCGTAGGGCTTGACCACGGCGTCGACCTGGCCCAGCAGGATCTGCTGGGCGCGCATGATCGACGTGATCGCGACCATGGACGGCACGCGCCCCCAGCGCCGGGTCCAGATCTCGTCGGCGCGGGCGATCGGGTCGAAGGGAAGGCTGAGCGGCTTCGGCACAGGGCCGAGCCTACCCGCCGGTCACATGGCGGGCAGCCATGTCTCGGAAGGCGGGACAACGGCACGTCAGGGACGGCGGGTCCGTGATCGTACCCGGCACCCGTCGCACCTTTGTGAACGCGGTGTTTCAGCCACCCCGGTCCGGCGTTCCGACCGAAAACCTCCCCTCACCGGGGAGGGTTTCCCCTACTTCCGGGCCGGTCTTGCCACCCTTTGGCCCGGATGACCTGCGACGGAGCGGCCGGCCCGCTCGCGACAACCGGCCAATAGGTGAAATGCACCTGTCATTAACTGCCAGTTCGGTGCGAGGCTCCTAGCCGCGCGGAACACCGCGCGTCCCCCACGCCCCCGGGTGCCGTTCCGCCCGGGGACCATGCCTGCCGTCCCCACACGGCGGGACCCAAGGAGTCACATTGCGCAAGAAGCTGGCACTCGGCACCCTTGTGGCCGCATCGGCACTTATGGCCGGCGGCCTCCAGTCCTTCGCGGCGACCGCGCGGCCGGCGCCCGACGCCGCCGCGCTCGCCGCCTCCCACGCGAAGGCCCTCACCGACGCCCGCGGCCGGGCCGCCGCCCTGGCCGGCTCCCTCGGCCTCGGCGACCAGGAGCGGCTGACGGTCAAGGACGTCGTCGTCGACCCGGACGGCACCCGCCACCTGCGCTACGACCGCACCTACGCGGGCCTGGAGGTGCTCGGCGGCGACCTCGTGGTGCACCAGGACAAGAACGGCGCCACCCGCTCGGTCTCGCGGGCCGTCACCGCGAGGATCGCCCCCGCCACCCTCACCCCGGCCGTGACGCCGTCCGCCGCCCGCGACAAGGCCGCCGCCGCGGTCAAGGGCCTGCTCAAGACGCCGCTGGTCAAGGGCGAGGAGCCGCTGAAGGCGGTCGGCACGGCCGCCGCCCCGCAGCAGGTCGTCTGGGCCGTCAGCGGCACGCCCCGGCTCGCCTACCGGACCGTCGTCCACGGCACCCAGGCCGACGGCACCCCGAGCGAGCTCAACGTGATCACCGACGCCCGCACCGGCGCGGTCATCCAGCGGTACGAGGGCATCCAGACCGGCACCGGCACCGGCGTCCACGTCGGCTCGGTCACCCTCACCACCACCAAGTCCGGCACCACGTACTCGCTGAAGGACGCGAGCCGCGGCGGGATCTACACCACGGACCTGAACAACCGCACCAGCGGCACCGGGACCACGTTCACCGACACCGACGACGTGTGGGGCAACGGCTCCGCCTCCAACCGCCAGTCCGCGGGCGTGGACGCCCAGTTCGGCGCCGCGGCCACGTGGGACTTCTACAAGAACACCTTCGGCCGCTCGGGCATCCGCAACGACGGCAAGGGCTCCCTGTCGCGCGCCCACTACGGCAGCAACTACGTCAACGCCTTCTGGGACGACAGCTGCTTCTGCATGACCTACGGCGACGGCTCGGGCAACACCCACCCGCTGACCGCGCTCGACGTCGCGGGCCACGAGATATCCCACGGCGTGACCAGCGCCACGGCGGGCCTGACCTACTCCGGCGAGTCCGGCGGCCTCAACGAGGCCACCTCCGACATCTTCGGCACCATGGTCGAGTTCAACGCCAACCTCGCCTCCGACACCCCCGACTACCTCATCGGCGAGAAGATCGACATCAACGGCGACGGCACCCCGCTGCGCTACATGGACAAGCCGTCCAAGGACGGCGGCTCCGCCGACTACTGGTCGTCCTCGGTGAAGAACCTCGACGTGCACTACTCGTCGGGCGTGGCCAACCACTTCTTCTACCTGCTCTCCGAGGGCAGCGGCGCCAAGACGATCAACGGCGTCAGCTACAACAGCCCGACGAAGAACGGTTCCACCGTCACCGGCATCGGCCGCGCCAAGGCCGCGGCCATCTGGTACCGCGCCCTGACGGTGTACTTCACCTCGTCCACCAACTACGCCAAGGCCCGCACCGCGACGCTGAGCGCGGCCAAGGACCTGTACGGCACCGGTTCCGCCGAGTACAACGCGGTCGCCGCCGCCTGGACCGGCGTCAACGTCGCCTGACGGCGGCCCGGATCACCGGTGCCCCGGTGACCGGTTGACCCGGCCGGCCCTCTGATCACTCGCGGTGGGGGGGGGCCCCCCCCCAACCCCGCCCCCCCCCCCCGGGGCGCGGGGGCCCCGGTATTCCCCCGGGGGGGGCCCCCCCCGGCCCTAGGGTGGGGGGGGGGGGGGGGGGGGGGGAAAAAACCACACGGCCATAGGGGACGATAGGCCCCATGCTCACGCCCACAC
>NZ_JBHXSO010000014.1:94332-116178 GCF_042714775.1 Streptomyces sp. NPDC058691
GCGCGGTGCTGCGGACCGCCCCATACGGTCCGCAGCACCGCGAGGACGCACAGGGTGCCGATCACGCAGGACCACCCGTTCACCAGGTGGACGGGCACGAACTCCGCGACGGCGCCGGCCGCCGCCATCCCCACGCCCTGGATCGTCATCAGGCCCGCCGACTGCACGGTCATCGCCCGCCCGCGCAGTTCCTCCGGCACCGCGTCGATGAACCACTGGTCCACGCCCAGGGTGTAGGCGCCGGTGAGGCCCGCGGCGAACATCGCGACGAGGGACCACGGCAGTGAGGGCCGCAGCAGGAAGACGGCGTAGGGCAGCAGGCTGCAGAGCACCAGCGGCCCGGCGATGCGACTGCGGGCCGCCGGGCTCAGGTAGCCGCCCGCGAGCGACTCCCCCAGGATCATGCCGACCGGCATCGCCGCCATGAACAGGCCGAGCCCCGTCGTCCCCGCGCCGAGCGAATCCGCGTACGGAGCCGCCAGCGCCTCGGGGACGACGCTGAAGAGCGACGGCACCCACCCGAGCAGCATCAGCGACCGCACCCGGCGATCGGCGAGAAGCCGGCCTCCGGGGCCGCCGCCCTTGCGCTCCCCGGCACCGCGCGCGGGCCGCCGCCGGGTGCCCAGGCGCAGCAGCAGCGCCGAGCCGAGGAAGGCGGCCGCCGTGAGCAGCAGCGCGGCCCGCGGCGTGACGAAGACCAGCAGCAGCCCGCCGACCCCGAACCCGACGACCTGGGCCCCCTGCGCCACGATCCGGATCAGTGAGCGCCCCAGCACGAAGGCGTCGCCCGGGAGGATGTCGGCCAGGCTCGCCGCCCGCGTGCCGGTGAAGACCGGGCCGACCAGCGCCATCACACCGCGCAGCGCGAGCAGGACGGCGACCGGCGTCCCCGGCAGCACCATCCCGGCCGCGCACGCGGCGCACAGCAGGTCGCAGACCACCAGCACCCTGCGCGGCGGGAAGCGGTCCGCGATCCCGGCCAGCAGTGCCCCGCTGATCGCGTACGGCACGAAGCCCAGCGCGAAGGTCAGCGCCGACAGCAGCGGCGAGGCCGTGAGCCGGAACACCAGCACGGACAGCGCGATCTGGGCCACGACCGTGCCCTGCAGCGACAGCACGTGCGCCGCGAAGACGGCCCGGAACTCCCGCACGGCGAAGACGGCCCGGTAGCCCCCGGGCGCGGCGGCGGGTGCGGCGTCGGCATTCAGCGTCATGGTCCGCAGCGTGGCGGCCCGGAACCGGCCGTCGTAGTCTTTCGGCCGCAGCCGAAAGTCAGGCGCCCGGGGAGGAGCTCACCGATGCCGTTCCACATGCGGTTCGGGGCGGACGACCTGCTGCGCTGCCGGTTCGGGATATCCCCGCTGTGGGAGACCGCGGGCGCGGTCCGCACCCTCAAGGAGACCCGGCTGCAGGCGTACCACCTGCCCTGGCTGCGGCAGACGGAGGCGGCGACGCGGGAGCTGGACCTCACGGGGCTGTGGCTGCTGATGCCGCGCCGCGGTTACACCCCGGACTTCCTGTGCCCGCCGCCGGACGGCCCGCTCCCCTCCTTCGACGAGGAGCTGGCCCGTGTGCGCGCCACCGGCCCCGGCGCCGCCCGCGCCGAACTGGCCCGCTCCCTGGCCGACACCCCGGGCGCGGCGGACAGCCCGCAGGGCCGCGCCATGCTGGCCCATCCGGCGCGCGCGGTGCGGGAGTTGGCGGATCTGTACGAGCGGGTCTGGCACGCGTTGGTCGCGCCGTACTGGCCCCGGCTGCGCGCGGTGCTGGAGGCCGACGTCGCCTTCCGGGCGCGCCGGCTCGCGGACGGCGGGCTGACCGGGCTCTTCGCCGATCTGCATCCCTCGCTGAGCTGGACGAAGGGCACCCTGACGCTGCACCGGCAGACGGAGCACGACCGGGACCTCGCCGGCGACGGCCTGGTCCTCGCGCCCAGCGTCTTCGTCTGGCCGGACGTGGCGGCGGGCTTCGACGCGCCCTGGCAGGGCACCGTCGTCTACCCGGCGCGCGGCATCGGCGGTCTGTGGCAGGCCCCGCGGGCCGGCTCCGACGCCCTCGTCCGCCTGCTGGGCGCCAACCGGGCCGCCATCCTCGGCGGCCTGGGCGAACCCGCGACGACCACCGCGCTCGCCGACCGCCACGGCCTCGCCCTGTCGTCCGTCTCGTCCCACCTGTCGGTGCTCCGCGACGCGGGCCTGCTCACCTCGCGCCGCTACGGCCACCAAGTGCTCTACGAGCGCACGCCGCTGGGCACCGCCCTGGCGGGCGACTGAACGGGACCGTCCCGGCCGCCACCCGCTACCCGCTACCCGCTACCCGCCGGCGAGGTACCGCTCGACGGTGTCCACCTTGGAGGTCAGGCCGTCGGTGACACCGGGGCGGATGTCGGCCTTGAGGACGAGGGAGACCCGCGGGGCGCGGGCCTCGACGGCGGCGACGGCGCGGCGGACGACGTCCATGACCTCGTCCCACTCACCTTCGATCGAGGTGAACATCGCGTCGGTGCGGTTGGGCAGCCCGGACTCGCGGACCACGCGGACCGCCTCCGCGACGTACTCACCGACGTCCTCGCCGACGCCGAGCGGACTGACGGAGAACGCGACGATCATGCCTCGGCCGCCCCACGCTTGAGGTCCTTGAGCTCCTTGCGGGCGCGGGCGGCGATCACGCTGTTCTCGGCCTCGCGGCGCAGCATGCGCTCGGCGAAGAAGCCGCCGAAGGGCAGGAAGGAGAGCACGAAGTAGAGCGCGGCCCGGCCGAGCGGCCACTTGGCGCGGTTCCAGGCGTCGAGCCAGAAGAGCACGTAGAGGATGAACAGGATGCCGTGCACCATGCCCATGACGGGGACCGCGTTGAAGTCCGTGGTGCGCTTGAGCACCGAGCAGATCAGCAGGAGCAGGAAGGACACCGCCTCCGGGGCGGAGACCAGGCGGAGCCGGTTCAGGGCGGATGCGGTCTTGATGTCCACGGGACCTCACTATCGGGACAGGGACAGCGGCAGGGCGGTGCAGGGCAGTGCTGGGCTGAGTGACGCCGGGGCGATTGTGAATGTGCTCACAAGAGCCCTGCCCATTATCACCCCACCCCCGCGCCGCCCCGCGCCCGGGGGCCGGTGCGGCGGGGCCGGAGTGAACCAAGGACGCCTCCGCGGCGTCCTGCACCACATGACGTTCGACTGGGACCGCCGGCACTGCGCCCGGCGCGGGCACATCACGTACGCGCCCGACGAGGCGCATCTGCGCGAGCGACTGCGCGCCGAGACCGCGCTCGGCGAGGTGTGGCGCTGCCTGCGCTGCGGGGACTTCGCGCTCGGCGAGCCGCACGGCTCGGGGCCCGCGGACCGGGCGCCGGAGGTGCCGCGCGGCCGTGCGCTGCGCGATCTGTTCATCCTGCGCTTCCTGGCCGTGGAGCGGCTGCTGCGCGGCCTGTTCATCGTGCTCGCGGCCTGGGCGGTGTGGCGCTTCAGCAACTCGCAGGACGCGGTGCGCCGCTTCTTCGAGGAGAACCTGACCGTCTTCCGCCCGGTCTTCGGGCACTTCCACTACGACCTCGACCACTCCCCCGTGGTCGACACCATCCGCCAGACCTTCGAGTACCGGCACTCCACGCTGCTGATCGTGGCCGGCGCGCTGCTGCTGTACGCGCTGATCGAGATCGTCGAGGCGGTCGGCCTGTGGGCGGCCAAGCGGTGGGCGGAGTACCTCACCGTCGTGGCGACGGCCGCTTTCCTGCCGCTGGAGGTCTGGGAGCTCACCGAGAAGGTCAGCTACCTCAAGATCGGCACCCTGCTCCTCAACATCCTCGCCGTGCTCTACATCCTGCTGTCCAAGCGGCTGTTCGGGCTGCGCGGCGGCCACGCGGCCTTCGAGGCCGAGCGGCGCGGCGCCTCGCTGCTGGAGGTCGAGGAGGCCGCGGGCACCGCCGGCACCTCCGACGCATCCGGCACACCTGGCGCACCCGGCACACCCGGTGAACCCGATGAACCCACTGTGACGAGGACCCTGGTGACGGGTTCCTCCCGGACGGATACGGTCTGACCCGTGGCTCAGTTTCGATTGCAGGGCAGCAAGGTGCTCGCCGTGGACATGGCCGGCGACGCCGTGAAGGCGAAGAACGGAGCGATGGTCGCCTACGACGGCCAGATGCAGTTCAAGAAGATGTCCGGCGGCGGCGAGGGCCTGCGCGGCATGGTGACCCGGCGGCTCACCGGCGAGTCGATGGAGGTCATGGAGGTACGGGGGCAGGGCACCTGCTACTTCGCCGACCGCGCGAGCGAGATCAACCTCGTCCGCCTGAACGGCGAGAAGCTGTACGTCGAGGCCAGCAATCTGCTCGCGACCGAGGCGACGCTGCGCACCGGCACCACCTTCACCGGGCTGCGCGGCGCCTCCCAGGGCAACGGGCTGTTCACCACCACGGTCGAGGGCATGGGCCAGGCGGCGATCATGTCCGACGGACCCGCCGTGGTGCTGCGCGTGGCCCCCGGCATGCCGCTGCAGGTGGACCCGGGCGCCTATGTGGCGCACACCGGCAATCTGCAGCAGCACTTCCAGGCCGGCATCGGCTGGCGCGCCATGATCGGCGAGTCCGGCGGCGAGTCCTTCCAGATCCGCTTCGAGGGCGACGGCCTGGTGTACGTCCAGCCCAGCGAGCGCAACACGGTCGGGGGCCAGATCTGATGCCCTTCACGCGGATCAACTCCAAGATGGTCGAGGCCCAGGTGCTCCCCGGCCAGCGGCTGTTCAGCCAGCGGGGCGCGATGCTCGCGTACCGCGGGAACGTCTCCTTCACCCCCAACGTCCAGGGCGGGCAGGGCGGCATAGGGTCGATGATCGGCCGCCGGATGGCGGGCGAGGCGACGCCGCTGATGACCGTCGAGGGCCACGGCTCGGTGATGTTCGGGCACGGCGGCCACCATGTGCACTGCGTCGACCTGACCGGCGACACCCTCTACGTCGAGGCGGACCGCCTGCTGGCCTTCGACGGCACCCTGCGGCAGGGCACGATGTTCATGGGCTCCCAGGGCGGCGTCATGGGCGTGATCCGCGGCCAGGTGACGGGCCAGGGCCTGTTCACCACGACGTTGCAGGGCCAGGGCGCGGTCGCGGTGATGGCGCACGGCGGCGTCATCGAGCTGCCGATCACCCCGCAGCGCCCGGTGCACGTCGACCCGCAGGCGTACGTGGCCCACCGCGGCGACGTGCGCAACAAGCTGTCCACCGCGCTCGGCTGGCGCGACATGGTGGGCCGCGGCTCGGGTGAGGCGTTCCAGCTGGAGCTGTCGGGACAGGGCACGGTCTACGTGCAGGCAAGCGAAGAGAGGCTGTGAAGCCGTGACCACAGGCGGCCCCGTCGTCCACGACCCGTACACCCTGCCGGTCGACGACAACGTCAACCCGTACGCCTTCAGTGTCGATCTGAAGGGCCAGTGGTTCCTGCAGAAGGGGAAGATGATCGCCTACTACGGGCAGATCAGCTTCCACGGCATCGGCCACGGCGCCCTCGACGGCCTGATCCGCGCCAACTTCCACTCCCCGCTGCACGCTTCGGACTGGGTGGTCGCCGAGGGCCAGGGCAAGATGATCCTCGCCGACCGCGCCTTCGACGTGAACTCCTACGACCTGGAGAACGGCAACCTCACCATCCGGTCGGGGAATCTGCTGGCCTTCCAGCCGGGTCTGGCCCTCAAGCAGTCGATCATCCCGGGCTTCCTGACCCTCATCGGCACGGGGAAGTTCGTCGCCGCGTCCAACGGCGCGGTGCACTTCGTCGAGCCCCCGGTCCGGGTCGACCCGCAGGCGCTGGTGGGCTGGGCGGACTGCCCGTCGCCCTGCCACCACTACGACCACGGGTACATGCGCGGCGTGCTGGGCGGTCTGCGGGCGCTGACCGGCATCGGCGGCACCTCGGGCGAGGAGCACCAATTCGAGTTCGTGGGCGCGGGCCAGGTGCTGCTGCAGTCCACGGAGGTGCTGATGCCCGAGCAGGCGACGGGCGCGGTCCCGCACGAGGCCGGCGTCCCGGGCGCGGGGGCCGGTGTCCCGGGCGGCCAGGGCGCGCCGCGGCTGCCGGGGCAACTGGGCGACTTGCAACGCCGTTTCGGACTGTGACGGCGCGGACACGCAACAGGACCCCGATTAATACGGGATTCAACATCCTGAGTATAATTCCAGCATGGAGACTGAGAACGGCACCATCTGGCTGACCGGCGACGAGCAGCGGGCCTGGCGCACCCACCTGGAGGTCAGCAAACTGCTGACCCACCAGCTCGAACGGGACCTGCAGCCGTTCGGTCTGACGTACAACGACTACGAGATCCTGGTCAACCTCTCCGAGTCCCCCGAGCATCGCATGCGGATGAGCGACCTCGCCCGCGCGACGCTGCAGTCCAAGAGCCGGCTGTCCCACCAGATCAGCCGGATGGAGAACGCGGGCCTGGTCCGCCGGGAGGACTGCGAGTCCGACCGGCGCGGGCTGTACGCCGTCCTCACCGAGGACGGCTGGGACACCATGCGCAAGGTCGCCCCGCACCACGTGGCGGCCGTGCGGGAGCACTTCATCGACCTGCTCCCGGCCGAGGACCTGGTGGCGCTGCGCAAGGCCCTGACCCCGGTCGCGGACCACCTGCGGGCGGTGCGCGGACGCGCCTGACCGGCCGGCCCGCCGGGCGGCGCCGCGCGCCGGCCGGGCGGGTCGCCGCCGCCCGGAGCCGTTCCCGCTCTCCGCCCGGCCGTTCCGGCCCCGCGTCACATCTGTTCGGTCACATCCGCACGGTCAGGCCCGCTCGGTCAGGCCCGCGACCAGCTCGTCGGCCGCGGCGTACGGGTCCAGCTCGCCCGCGACGATGCGCTCGGCCAGGGCGCCCAGCCGGCGGTCGCCGTGCAGGTCGCCGATCCGCTCGCGCAGCGCCGTGACGGCGATGTGCTCGACCTCCAGGGCGGCCCGGCGCATCCGCCGCTCCGCCAGCACGCCGTGCTCCTCCATCCAGGCCCGGTGCTTCTCCAGGGCCTCGACGACCTCGTCGATCCCCTCGCCGCGGGCGGCGACCGTCTTCACGATCGGCGGGCGCCAGTCGCCCGCCGACCGGGCCTCGCCCAGGCCCAGCATGTGGTTGAGTTCGCGGGCGGTGGCATCGGCGCCGTCCCGGTCGGCCTTGTTGACCACGTAGACGTCGCCGATCTCCAGGATCCCGGCCTTCGCGGCCTGGATGCCGTCGCCCATACCGGGCGCGAGCAGGACCACCGAGGTGTCCGCCTGGGCCGCGATCTCCACCTCCGACTGCCCGACGCCCACGGTCTCCACGAGGATCACCTCGCAGCCCGCGGCGTCCAGCACCCGGATCGCCTGCGGCGCGGCCCACGCGAGGCCGCCCAGATGGCCGCGGGTGGCCATGGAGCGGATGTAGACCCCCGGGTCGGAGGCGTGATCGCTCATCCGGACCCGGTCGCCCAGCAGGGCGCCGCCGCTGAACGGCGAGGAGGGGTCCACCGCGAGCACCCCGACCCGCTTGCCGGCCCGCCGGTACGCCGAGACCAGCGCCGAGGTCGAGGTCGACTTGCCGACGCCGGGCGAGCCCGTCAGCCCGACCACGTACGCGCCGCCGGCCAGCGGCGCGAGGGCCGCCATCACCTCACGCAGCTGCGGGGACGCCCCCTCCACCAGTGAGATCAGCCGGGCGACCGCCCTCGGGCGGCCCTGCCGCGCCTGCTCCACCAGGGTGGGGACGTCCATCGTGCTCCTCTTTTTTCAAGGGCTCGGTTCGCCTCCGGTTCGCTGAGCCGCTGCCGACAGTCGACCATGCTCGGCCGCTCGTTCCTCGCGGCCTCCGCGTGCTCTCCTTTTCGGCAGCGGCCGCTCACCTTCGGCTCACTCGCCCGCAGGTCGGGTCAGCGGTCAGTTGGCCGGGACGCGGATGATCAGGGCGTCGCCCTGGCCGCCGCCGCCGCAGAGGGCGGCCGCGCCGACGCCGCCGCCGCGGCGGCCCAGCTCCAGCGCCAGGTGGAGCACGAGGCGGGCGCCCGACATGCCGATGGGGTGGCCGAGGGCGATGGCACCACCGTTGACGTTCACCTTTTCAGGTGTCACGCCCAGGTCCTTCATCGACTGCACGCACACCGCTGCGAACGCCTCGTTGATCTCGATGAGGTCCAGGTCGGCCACGGTGAGGCCGTCCTTCTTCAGCGCGTGCGCGATGGCGTTGGCCGGCTGCGACTGCAGCGAGTTGTCCGGGCCGGCCACGTTGCCGTGGGCGCCGATCTCGGCAAGCCACTCCAGACCCAGCTCCTCGGCCTTCTCCTTGCTCATGACGACCACCGCGGCGGCGCCGTCGGAGATCTGCGAGGAGGTGCCGGCCGTGATGGTGCCCTCCTTGCTGAAGGCGGGGCGCAGCTTGCCCAGGGACTCGACCGTGGTCTCGGGGCGGATGCCCTCGTCCTTGCTGAAGACCACCGGGTCGCCCTTGCGCTGCGGGACCTCCACCGGGGTGATCTCGGCGTCGAACAGGCCGTTCTTCTGAGCGGCCGCCGCGCGCTGGTGGGACAGGGCGGCGATCTCGTCCTGGTCGGCGCGGGCGATGCCCAGGCGGGTGTTGTGCTTCTCCGTCGACTCGCCCATGGCGATGTTCTCGAAGGAGTCGGTCAGGCCGTCGTACGCCATCGCGTCCAGCATCTGCACCGCGCCGTATTTGAAGCCCTCGCGGGACTTCGGCAGCAGGTGCGGCGCGTTGGTCATGGACTCCTGGCCGCCGGCCACCACGACGTCGAACTCACCCGCACGGATCAACTGGTCCGCCAGGGCGATCGCGTCCAGTCCCGACAGGCAGACCTTGTTGATCGTGAGCGCCGGGACGCTCATCGGGATGCCGGCCTTGACCGCGGCCTGGCGGGCGGGAATCTGCCCGGCGCCGGCCTGCAGCACCTGGCCCATGATCACGTACTCGACCTGGTCGCCGGCGATACCCGCCCGGTCCAGGGCCGCCTTGATGGCGACGGCGCCGAGCTCGGCGCCGGAGAAGCTGCGGAGCGAGCCGAGCAGGCGGCCCATCGGAGTGCGGGCGCCCGCGACGATCACGGACGTTCGTGCCTGGCTGGTCATGACGCGGCCCCTTTGCACGGAGGGTGGGTTAACGATGGTTTCACGAGGGTGGTGTCAATGTACTGAGCGGTACGGCAGCGGTCACGAGGCGGACGGTGTGATCGCGGGCACGTTGCGTGACCATGCGTGTCAACGGTCCACTGGAGTCATGCTGACTCGAATCGATCACATCGGTATCGCATGTTTCGACCTCGACACGACCGTCGAGTTCTACCGTGCCACGTACGGCTTCGAGGTGTTCCACACCGAGGTCAACGAGGAGCAGGGCGTCCGCGAGGCCATGCTGAAGATCAACGAGACCTCGGACGGCGGCGCCTCCTACCTCCAGTTGCTGGAACCGACCCGCGAGGACTCCACGGTCGCGAAGTGGCTGGCCAAGAACGGTGAGGGCGTCCACCACATCGCCTTCGGCACCGAGGACGTGGACGGGGACGCCGCGGCCGTGCGGGACAAGGGGGTGCGGGTGCTGTACGACAGCCCCCGGACCGGCACGATGGGGTCCCGGATCACCTTCCTGCACCCCAAGGACTGCCACGGCGTTCTCACCGAGCTCGTCACCTCGTCCAAGGAGCACTGACCGGACGCGACTCGCCCCGGTAGAGTGGCGGGGCGACCCCGGGGTGGGCTGGGGTACCTGCCCGCGCCTCGGCGTGGGATCGGACACAATTCTCCGCAAGGCCCCGCGGTAAACGGGGCCCCGGGGAATCTCACTCGGTTGGCGGGTGGGTACACCAGGAGACGGATGGGACCGCGGAGTGCGGGGCTACGACCGCTACGAGGTTGAGGAAGACCACCTCTCGCAGTTCGAGGCCGAGATGGAGCGGCTTCGGAAAGAGCGGGACAAGGTCGTCCAGCATGCCGACGACCTCGGCTACCAGGTCGAGGTGCTGCGCGCCAAGCTGCACGAGGCGCGACGCAACCTCGCGACCCGTCCTGCCTACGACAACATGGGTCTGCAGGCGGACCAGCTGCTGCGCAACGCCCAGATCCAGGCCGACCAGCTGCGCGCCGACGCCGAACGGGAGCTGCGCGAGGCCCGCGCCGCCACCCAGCGGCTGCTCCAGGAGCAGGCCGAGCACCAGTCGCGGGTGGAGGCGGAGTGGCACGCCGAGGCCGTCGCCCGGCGCCGCCGTCTGGACGAGGAGCTGGCCGAACGCCGGACCAACGTCGAGAGCCACGTCAACGAGAACGTCGCCTGGGCGGAACAGCTGCGCGCCCGCGCCGAGTCCCAGGCCCGTCGGCTCCTGGACGAGACCCGGGCCGAGTCCGAGGCTGCGCTGGCCGCCGCCCGCGCCGAGGCCCAGCGGATCGCCGAGGGTGCCCGCGACCGGCTGGAGTCCGAGGGCGCGTCCGCCCGCGCGGAGGCGGAGCAGCTGCTGCGCCGGGCCCGCGCGGACGCCGAGCGCCTGCTCAACGCCGCCGCCAACCAGGCCCAGGAGGCCACCTCCCAGGCCGAGCAGCTGCGCACGTCCAGCCGCAGCGACACCGAGAACGCCCGCAGCCAGGCCGTCGAGCTGACCCGGTCCGCCGAGGAGAAGCTGCGCGAGGCCGAGGAGAAGCTGCGCGAGGCGCAGAGCGAGTCCGACCGGCTCCGTGAGGAGGCCGCGGCCAACGCCGCCAAGCGGCTGTCCGTCGTCGACGCCGACAACGAGCAGCGCACCCGCACCGCCAAGGCCGAGGTCGCCCGCCTGGTCGCGGAGGCGACCAAGGAGGCGGAGGCAGCCAAGGCCGAGGCCGAGCAGGTCGTCGGTGACGCCAGGGCCGAGGCCGAGCGCGTGCTCGCGAATGCCCAGGAGACCGCCAAGTCCGAGGCGGCCGAGGACGCGGCGGCCGCGCTGGCCAAGGCGGCCCGCACCGCCGAGGAGGTCCTCACCAAGGCCACCGAGGACGCCCGCGCCACCACCCGCGCCGCGAGCGAGGAGGCCGAGCGCATCCGCCGCGAGGCGGAGTCCGAGGCGGAGCGACTGCGCGGCCAGGCCGAGGAGTCGGCCGAACAGCTGCTGGGCACGGCCAAGGACGACACCAAGGAGTACCGCGCCAAGACGGTCGAGCTCCAGGAGGAGGCGCGCCGGCTGCGCGGCGAGGCCGAGCAGCTGCGCGCCGAGGCGGTCGCCGAGGGCGAGCGCATCCGAGGCGAGGCCCGGCGCGAGGCCGTCCAGCAGATCGAGGAGGCGGCCAACTCCGCCGAGGAACTGCTCACCAAGGCCAAGGCCGACGCGGCCGCGCACCGGCAGAACGCCAACGCCGAGTCCGACCGGGTCCGCACCGAGGCCATCGAGCGCGCCGCGGGTCTGCGCCGGCAGGCCGACGAGCTGCTGGAGCGCGCCCGCGGCGAGGCCGAGCAGGTGCGCGAGGAGGCGCAGCAGCAGGCCGACCAGGTGCGCGAGGCCGCCGAGACGGCCGGCGCCGCGCTGCGTGAGGAGGCCGAGCGGGGCGCCGTGCGGCTGCGCGACGATGCCGAGGCCGATCTGGTCCGGCAGCGCGAGGAGGCCGAACGGCGCATCACCGCCGCCGAGGAGGCGCTGCGCGAGGCCCGTACCGAGGCCGACCGGCTGCGCAGGGAGGCCGCCGAGGAGGTCGCCGCGCTGCGCGCGGAGGCCGCCGAGCGGGTGCGCACCCTGCAGGAGCAGGCCGAGCAGGACACCCTGCGGCTGCGCGACGAGGCCGCCGCCGACGCCTCGCAGAGCCGCGCCGAGGCCGAGCAGTCCGCCGTGCGGCTGCGCGGCGAGGCGGCCGCCGAGGCCGAACAGCTGCGTACCGAGGCGCAGGAGACCGCCGACCGGGTGCGGGCCGAGGCGCAGGAGACCGCGGGACGGCTGCGCGCCGAGGCGGCCGAGGCGCTGTCCGCCGCTCAGGAGGAGGCCGGCCGGCGACGCCGCGAGGCCGAGGAACTGTTGGGCGCCGCACGCGGCGAGGCCGAGCAGGAGCGGGCGCAGGCCCGCCGCGAGAGCGACGAACTGCTGGCCACCGCCCGCAAGCGGGCCGAGGAGGCCGGTGCCGAGGCCGAGCGGCTGGTCGCCGAGGCCGAGCGGCACTCCGCGGAGCTGATCGGCGCGGCCGAGACGACCGCCCAGCAGGTGCGGGACTCGGTCAACGGGCTGCACGAGCAGGCCGAGGAGGAGATCGCCGGGCTGCGCTCGGCCGCCGAGCACGCGGCGGAGCGCCTGCAGTCCGAGGCCCAGGAGGGCGCCGACCGTCTGCACGCGGACGCCAACGCCGAGCGCGAGCGGGCCGGCGAGGACGCGTCCCGGCTGCGCCGCGAGGCGCAGGAGGAGGCCGAGTCCGCCCGCCAGCTGGCCGATCGCACGGTCACCGAGGCGATCGAGGAGGCCGACGCGCTGCGCGCCGAGACCCGCGAGGAGGCCAACCGCCTGCGGGTGGACGCCGCCGAGCAGGTGGACCGGCTGCTGTCGGAGGCCGTCGAAGAGGCCGACCGGCTGCGCGCCGAGGCCGGCACGCAGGTCGAGGAGATGCTCGGCAAGGCGCAGCGCGACGCCGAGCGCCTGGGCATCCTCGCCAAGGACGCCCTGGAGGGCGCCGAGCGGGACGCGGTGGAGCGCCGCCGGGCGGCCGAAGAGGCGCTGGGCACCGCCGAGGCGCAGTCCCGCCGCATGCTGGACGAGGCCAGGAACGAGGCGAACAAGCGCCGTACGGAGGCCGCCCAGCAGGCCGACCAGCTCATCGGCAAGGCACGGACGGAGGCCGAGCGGCTCGGCATCCTCGCCAAGGACGCCCTGGAATCGGCGGAACGGGACGCGGACGCGGCCCGCGCGGAGTCCGACCGGATGCGCGACGAGGCCCGCGAGGACTCCAACAAGCGCCGCGGCGAGGCCGCCGCGCAGGCGGACGAGCTGATCTCCGGGGCGCAGGCCGAGGCGCGCAAGATCGGCGCCTCGGCGGAGGAGCAGGCCGACACCATGGTGGGCGCCGCCCGCAAGGAGGCCGACCGGATCGTCACCGAGGCCACCAACGAGAGCAACGGCCTGGTGGAGCGGGCCCGTACCGACTCCGACACCATGCTGGAGGAGGCCCGCCGGGACGCCACCGCCATAAGGGAGCGGTCGCAGGAGCTGCGTCAGCGCGTCGAGGCCGAGGTCGAGGAGCTGCACGAGCGGGCCCGCGCGGAGGCCGCCGCCACGATGAAGTCGGCGGGCGAGCGGGTGGACAAGCTGGTGGAGGCCGCCACCGAGCAGCTGTCCAAGGCGGAGGCGAAGGCGCGCGAGCTGGTCTCCGACGCCGAGGCGAAGGCCGAGGAGACCCGGTCCACCGCGAGTGCCGAGGCCAGCAAGGTGCGCATCGCGGCCGTGAAGAAGGCCGAGGAGCTCCTCAAGGGCGCCGAGCAGAAGAAGGTCGACACCGAGCGGGACGCGGAGCGGCTGCGCGCCGAGGCGCGCACCGAGGCCGAGAGGATCGTCACGGAGGGCAAGCGCGAACTGGAGGTGCTGGCCCGGCGCCGCCAGGACATCAACGCGGAGATCACCCGCGTGCAGGATGTCCTTGAGGCACTGGAGTCATTCCAGACGCCGCTCGACGGGGGAAAGAGCAACAGTCAGAACGGCACACAGAACGGTAAGAACACGGTCGCCGCCGGGGCGGCGTCCGGAACCACCCGAACAGGGGGCAAGCGGTCCGACGATGCACCACTCGATTGAGCGGTCATTGTGCACAGTTACTGGACACTGACTCGATGACACGCCGCCCCGGCCCCTAGGATTCCCTCTAACACCCCACCCGGTCTGAATTGACAGGAACCCCATGAGCGACACTTCCTCCCCTTTCGGCTTCGAGCTCGTGCGGCGCGGATACGACCGCGGGCAGGTGGACGACCGCATCACCAAGCTGGTCGCCGACCGTGACAGCGCACTGGCCCGGATCAACGCGCTGGAAAAGCGCATCGAAGAGCTGCACCTCGAGACCCAGAACGCTCAGGCGCAGGTCAACGACGCCGAGCCGTCCTACGCCGGTCTGGGTGCGCGCGTCGAGAAGATCCTCCGCCTCGCCGAGGAAGAGGCGAAGGACCTGCGTGAGGAGGCGCGCCGCGCCGCCGAGCAGCACCGCGAGCTGGCCGAGTCCGCCGCCGCCCAGGTGCGCAACGACGCCGAGTCCTACGCCACCGACCGCAAGGCCAAGGCCGAGGACGAGGGCGAGCGCATCGTCGAGAAGGCCAAGGGTGAGGCCGGCCAGATGCGCGCCGACGCGCAGAAGGACGCGCAGGCCAAGCGCGAGGAGGCGGACGCCCTCTTCGAGGAGACCCGCGCCAAGGCGGCGCAGGCCGCGGCCGACTTCGAGACCAACCTCGCCAAGCGCCGTGAGCAGTCCGAGCGCGACCTGGCGTCCCGTCAGGCCAAGGCCGAGAAGCGCCTCGCCGAGATCGAGCACCGCGCCGAGCAGCTCCGCCTCGAGGCCGAGAAGCTGCGCACCGACGCCGAGCGCCGCGCCCGCCAGACGGTCGAGACCGCGCAGCGCCAGGCCGAGGACATCGTCGCGGACGCGAACGCCAAGGCGGACCGCATCCGCAGCGAGTCCGAGCGCGAGCTGGCGGCCCTCACCAACCGCCGCGACAGCATCAACGCCCAGCTGACCAACGTCCGCGAGATGCTGGCCACGCTGACCGGTGCCGCCGTCGCCGCGGCCGGCGCCCCCGCCGACGACGAGCCCGTCTCGCGCGGCGTTCCGGCCCAGCGCTGAAAGCGCCCCGCGTCCGGACCGACTGAGCCCCCTGCCTCCGCGGCAGGGGGCTCGGGCACAACCGGGGCCGGTATTCCGGGTGCACCGGCCGCTGTGGCACCAGTACCCTATGCGGCATGATCGAGCTGCAGGGGCTGACCAAGCGGTACGGTGACAAGACCGCCGTGGACGACCTCACCTTCACGGTGCGGCCCGGGATGGTGACCGGTTTCCTCGGTCCCAACGGCGCCGGGAAGTCCACCACGATGCGCATGATGCTGGACCTGGACAATCCGACCAGCGGCAGCATCCGCATCGACGGCAAGCACTACCGCGAGCTGAACGAACCCCTGAAGCACATCGGGGCGCTGCTGGAGGCGAAGGCCATCCACGGGGGCCGCACAGCGCACAACCATCTGCTGTGCCTCGCCCAGTCCAACCGCATCCCGGCCCGCAGGGTCGACGAGGTGCTGGAGGTCGTCGGCCTCTCCTCGGTCGCCAAGAAGCGTTCCAAGGGCTTCTCCCTCGGCATGGGCCAGCGCCTCGGGATCGCCGCGGCGCTGCTCGGCGATCCCGAGATCCTGATGTTCGACGAACCGGTCAACGGACTGGACCCCGAGGGCATCCACTGGATCCGCAACCTGATGAAGGGCCTGGCGGCCCAGGGCCGGACCATCTTCGTCTCCAGCCACCTCATGAGCGAGATGGCGCTGACCGCCGAGCATCTGATCGTGATCGGCCGCGGCAAGCTCATGGCGGACACGACGATGGCCGAGTTCATCGCCGAGAACTCCCGCTCCTATGTGCGGGTCCGCACCCCCGAGCCGGAGAAGCTGAAGGACGCGCTGACCGCCGCGTCGATCACGCCCGTGATCACCGACGAGGGCGCCTTCGAGATCGAGGGCACGGAGGCCGCGAAGATCGGTGAGCTCGCCGCGCGGCACCAGTTGGTGCTGCACGAACTCAGCCCGCAGCGCGCCTCCCTGGAGGAGGCCTTCATGCGGCTGACCGCCGAGTCGGTGGAGTACCAGGCGGGCATCCCCGGACAGCCGGTGGACGGCGCCGTGGCGGCGGCCTCCGCCGTTCCCGCGACGACACCTGCGACGACGCCCGCGCCTGCCTGGGGCGCCGACTGGCAGAACAAGAAGGAGAAGTCCTGACATGGCGGCACCGAGCGCGGTTCTGCAGTCCGAGTGGACCAAGGTCAAGTCGGTCCGCTCGACGGTGTGGACGCTGGCGTCCGCACTCCTCGTCACCGTCGTCATCAGCGGACTCATCTGCCTGCTGATCGCCTCTCAGTGGCAGAACACCTCCGAGCAGGACCTGCGGAACTTCGACCCGACCAACACGAGCTTCGCCGGGCTGATCCTCGGCCAGCTGGCCCTGATCGTCTTCGGCGTCCTGGTCGTCACCGGTGAGTACAGCACCGGCATGATCCGCACCTCGCTCGCGGCGGTCCCGCAGCGCGCCACGTTCTACCTGTCGAAGGTCGCGGTCACCGGCGCCCTGGCCCTCGTCGTGGGGATGGCCACCAGCTTCCTGACCTTCTTCATCGGCCAGGCGCTGCTCGGCTCGCACAGCACCTCCATCTCGGAGGACGGCGTGCTGCGCGCGGTCGTCGGCGGCGGTCTCTACATGACGCTGATGGTGCTGTTCTCCGTGGGCGTCGCGATGATGCTGCGCAGCCCCATGCTGTCGCTGGGCATCCTGATGCCCTTCTTCTTCCTGGTCTCGGCGATCCTCGCGAACGTCCCCAAGGCCAAGACCGTGGCCCAGTACTTCCCCGACCAGGCCGGCTCCAAGGTGCTGCAGGTGGTCTCGACCGGCGACGCGCGCCCGTACGGGCCCTGGGGCGGTCTCGGGATCATGGCTCTCTGGGTGATCGCGTCGCTCATCGGCGGGTACCTGGTGCTGAAGAAGCGCGACGCCTGACCGGCGCCCGGCCCCGAGGGACCGAAAGTGTTTTCCGTTCCCCGGGGACGGGAACCATTTCCGGCCCGCCAGCCTCCTAATCCTGACGGGGGCGGGCACCGCCCCGAAGGCTGGTCGTCGAGGGGCGGAGCATGATCGAGGCAGTGGGCCTCACCAAGACCTACGGCAGCAAAACGGCCGTGTACAACCTGTCGTTCACGGTACGGCCCGGCATGGTGACGGGCTTCCTGGGACCGAACGGCTCCGGGAAGTCCACCACGATGCGGATGATCCTGGGCCTGGACAGCCCGACCTCCGGACGGGTCACGATCGGCGGTCAGCCGTACCGCCTGCTGCCGAACGCGCCGCGCCGGGTGGGCGCCCTGCTGGACGCCAAGGCCGTGCACGGCGGGCGCAGCGCCCGTCATCACCTGCTCAGCCTGGCCCAGCTGTCCGGCATCCCGGCCCGTCGTGTCGACGAAGTGCTCGGTGTCGTGGGCCTGCAGGAGGTCGCCGGCAAGCGCTCCAAGGGCTTCTCCCTCGGTATGGGACAGCGCCTCGGCATCGCGGCCGCGCTGCTCGGCGACCCCGAGGTGCTGCTCTTCGACGAGCCGGTCAACGGACTGGACCCCGAGGGCATCCACTGGGTGCGCCATCTGATGCGCAAGCTCGCCTCGGAGGGCCGTACGGTCTTCGTCTCCTCGCACCTGATGAGCGAGATGGCGCTGACCGCCGACCACCTGATCGTCATCGGCCGCGGCCAGTTGCTCGCCGACATGGGCGTGAAGGACTTCATCGCCCGCAACTCCACGGGGTTCGCAGTGGTCCGCACCCCCGACGTGGCCGCCGACCGCGAGAAGCTGAGCAAGGCACTGGCCGGGGCCGGCGCCGAAGTGCAGGAGGAGCAGGACGGAGCGCTGCGCGTGACCGGCCTCGAACTGCCGCGGATCAGCGACCTCGCGCACGACGCCGACGTGCGGTTGTGGGAGCTGTCGCCGCACCAGGCCTCGCTGGAGGAGGCGTACATGCGGCTCACCAACGGCGCGGTGGACTACCGCTCCAGCTCGGACCCGCGGCAGGGCCTGCAGCAGCCGGGCGCGCCCGTGCCGGGCGGCTGGGGAGCCCCGCAGCCGCAGCCGTACCCGCAGCAGCCCCAGCCTCAGCCGTACGGCTACGGTTACGCCCCGCCGCAGATCCCGGGGCAGCCGGTGCCGCAGCCCAACCCGTACGCGCAGCCGACCCAGCCGACCCAGCCCGTCGAGGACGCCCGATGACCGCCCCCGTCCAGATCCCGGCGCCGCAGTTCTCCTCGGCGATCCCCGTGCAGAAGGCGCACCTCGGCCACGCGCTGGCGTCCGAGTGGACCAAGATCCGGACCGTCCGCTCCACGATGTGGACGCTCGGCGTGATGCTCGTGCTGATCCTCGGCATCAACCTGATGGTCGTGACTCTCGGCTCGACCGGCCTCGTCTCCGACCCGGTGCTGGCCTTCGGCCTGTTCGGCGTGCTCCTCGGGCAGTTGTGCGTGATCACCCTGGGCGTGCTGGTGGTCAGCTCCGAGTACGGCACGGGCATGATCCGCACCACCCTGACCGCCTGCCCCCAGCGCGGCCGGGTGCTCACCGCCAAGGCCATCGTCTTCTTCGCGCTGAGCTTCACCGTCACCACGGTGGCCTGTGTGCTGAGCGCGCTGATGAACTACGCCACGTTCGGCGGCAAGCCGGTGGAACGCGAGTTCGCCAACCCGCAGCTCGTGGTGGAGAACGGCCTCAGCTCCGCGAGCGGGGCGCAGTGGTTCGGCGCGACGGTCGGCGTCGGCCTGTACGTCGCCCTGCTCGGGCTGCTCTCCCTGGCGGTGGGCACGCTGCTGCGGCACTCCGCGGGCGCGATCACGACCATGATGGGCGTGGTCCTGCTGCCGCTGATCATCGCGATCTTCATGCAGTCCGACAGAATGCGCACGGTCCAGCAGAAGATGATCGAGTACTCCTCGCCGAACGCCATCGCGTCGCTCTACCGGATGCCGATGCTCGACTCCGGCCACCCCGACGGGGTGCGCCAGCTGCTGCTGCTGGCGCTCGTCACCGCGGTCGCCCTGGGCGGCGCCTACGCGGTGCTCGCCAAGCGCGACGTCTGACCTACGCGCCCGCGGCTCAATACCGCGGGGCGTTCCGGGACCGCTGGGGCCGCACGCCCCGGCGGTCCCTCGCGTTCCAGCAGGCGGTGTGCCAGTGCCGCCGGTCGTCCACGCCGCCGTATTGCGGCCAGACCACCAAGTGCCCGACGCCCGGCGGGATTTCCTGGTCGCAACCAGGACAGCGGTAGCGCTTGCCGCCGGAACTCCCCGCGAGCGGACGGACCGTCCACTCTTCGCCCTGCCAGGTCTCGGTGCGCTCCCCGCCGCGGCCCCAGCCGGGCCCCTCCGTCTCCTGCGGGCTGCCGGCGGTGCCTCGCGGGCGGTTTCGGCGCGGGGACACAAGCACACACCTCATGCGGGGTCGGGGACATCGGCCGTCTTTCAAGCCTACGCGTAGCCCGGGGCGGCTCGGGTACGCGCCCCACAACCCCCCATTCCCGCCATCCCCTTGAAAATCATGAAATCGCGACGGTCGGCCCGTGCCTTTGGCACGTGTCAAGCGTTAGTGCCGGTTAGGGGAGCCGCGTCGGCCACCGAGAAAGGTGTGAAGCACGATGCGCGTCGGTACTTTCGTCCTCGCCGCCCAGTTCCCGGGACAGGGAGCCGGGGAGGCGCTGCACCGGGCGGTGCGCTCCGCCGAGGCGGCGGAGGCGGCCGGTCTGGACTCCGTGTGGCTCGCGGAGCACCACTTCGTGCCGTACGGGGTCTGCCCGTCGGCGGTGACGCTGGCCGCGCTGCTGCTGGGGCGGACGCGGCGGATCGGGGTGGGCACGGCGGTGAGCGTGCTGCCGACCACCCATCCGGTGTCCCTGGGCGAGCAGGCGGCCCTGCTGCACATCGCCTCGGGCGGCCGTTTCACCCTCGGCGTGGGCCGCGGAGGTCCCTGGGTGGACCTGGAGGTCTTCGGGGCCGGCCTGGCCGCCTTCGAGAGCGGCTTCCCGGAATCGCTGGACCTGCTGCTGCGCTGGCTGCGCGAGCCCCGTGTCGGGGCCTCGGGCGAACGATTCGCCTTCCGCGAGGTGGACGTAGTCCCCCGGGCCGACGAGATCGACGAGCCCAGCGGCCCTCCGGTCGTGGTCGCCTGCACCTCGCCGTCCAGCGTGCGGCTGGCGGCACGCCGCGGCCTGCCGATGCTGCTCGGCATGCACTGCGGGGACGAGGACAAGGCGGCCATGGTCGCAATGTGGCAGGCCGAGGCGCGCGATGCGGGGCTTTCACCCGAAATGGCGGCGAGCGCGGAGCATGTGTCCGCGGGTGTGGCGCAGATCGCGGACCGCCGCTCGGACGCCGTCGAGGCGCTGACCAAGGCGATGCCCGGCTGGCTTCAGCAGGGACTCGCCGCCCACCGCACGGTGGACGGCCGGGCGCGCTCGATGCGCGACCCCCTCGCCTACACCGAACTCCTCTGCGACCTGCACCCGGTGGGGTCGCCGTCGCTGTGCGCCGACCGCCTGGCCGCCACTGCCGAACGCACCGGCATCCGCCGCTTCGCCCTGCTCGTCGAGGGCTCAGGGGACCTCGCGGCCACGGAGGAGAACGTGGCGCGGCTCGGTGCGGAAGTGCTCCCACAATTGGCCTGATTGAAACATCCAGGGCAAAGCGCCGGCCAACCGCGGGAGCACCGTGACCTGTCTCAGCAGTCCCGCAGCTCCGGCGACTGGTTCAGCAACTGTGCGCGTACGGAGGTGAACTTCGCGTAACGCTCATCGACCGCCGGGTCCAGCGGGAACACCGCGACCCGGTGGCAGTTCTGGAATGCCAGTCGCACCCCGAAATGCCGTTGAAGTGCCCCCCGGATCGCGTCACTCGCCAGAGCGCGGAGCAGCTGCCCGCGTGCGTGCTCGTCCGGCGGCGGCACTTGGTTGTCGGCGAACTCTCCACCGTCCACCTTGAGTTGCGCCGCCAGAGAGCTGATCATGTCCCATGCGTAAGGCAGGGAAGTCCGGACGCAGTCGACGAATTCCCGTTCGTCGACCTCGCCTCGCTCGGCCTGTTCGAGGAGGGCCGGTGAGACGTCGAGCGACATGAGTACTCCTCTCGTGACCCCCCTGTCCGAGGAGTCAGACGGACTACGGAGAGAAGCCGTCCAGTGTTCTCCCGCAAGACGGCCTCCACTCACAACCGTAGGCGGAGAGGTCCCATGACACTAGGTGGGAGCGCTCACAACTGGCCATTTTCCAACCGCGCCCGGTAGCGAGTAGCGTTGCCGACCATGCGTCTCGTCATTGCCCGCTGCTCCGTGGACTACGCGGGCAGGCTCTCCGCCCATCTCCCCTCGGCGACCCGGCTGCTCCTGGTGAAGGCCGACGGCAGTGTGTCCGTGCACGCCGACGACCGCGCCTACAAGCCGCTCAACTGGATGTCGCCGCCCTGCACGCTCAAGGAGGGCGACGACGGGGTCTGGACGGTCACCAACAAGGCCGGCGAGCAACTGATCATCACCATCGAGGACGTCCTCCACGACTCCAGCCACGAACTCGGCGTCGACCCCGGTCTGATCAAGGACGGCGTCGAAGCGCACCTGCAGGAACTGCTCGCCGACCGCATGGAGGTCCTCGGCGACGGCTGGACCCTCATCCGCCGCGAGTACCCGACCGCGATCGGGCCCGTCGACATCCTCGGCCGGGACTCCGACGGCACGACCATCGCGATCGAGATCAAGCGGCGCGGTGAGATCGACGGCGTCGAGCAGCTGACCCGCTATCTCGAACTGCTCAACCGCGACCCGCTGCTGGCGCCGGTCAAGGGCGTCTTCGCCGCCCAGGAGATCAAGCCGCAGGCTCGCGTGCTCGCCACGGACCGCGGCATCGGCTGCGTCGTGCTCGACTACGACGCGCTGCGCGGCATCGAGGACGACAAGCTGCGCCTCTTCTGACCCCGGGGCCGCGCGCCGGCCCCGTGACGTCGTGGGGCCCCCCCCCGCCGGCGACCGGGCGCCCAACGCCGACGCGGGATCTGCGACGGTGCTTACGCGGGCGGGGGGGGGCGCGGGGGCCGGGAACCCCAGGGGGGTGATAAGGGGGCGGCCGGGGGGGTGC
>NZ_JBHXSO010000014.1:116188-152357 GCF_042714775.1 Streptomyces sp. NPDC058691
CTCACCCGGGGCCCCCGCGCCGGCCCCGTCACGTCGGGGCCCCGCAGTCAGGCGACTGCGGGGCCACGATGCCGTTCGGAATGCGTCAGGCGATCTTGCCGGAGGCGCGGGCGGCCGGGGAGCCGGTCACCGTGATCGGGTCCTCCGGGGCGCTCGCGGAAGAGGACGTACCGGAGTCGGTCCCACCGTCCGGATCGGTCGGCGAACCCGTCGGCGAGGTGGGGTCGGTGGGATCCGGCGAGCCGCTGGGCGAACCCGACGTGCCGCCGGTGTCCGTACCGCCGGTGTCCGTGCCACCCGTGTCGGTGCCACCGGTGTCCGTGCCACCCGTGTCGGTACCGCCGGTGTCCGTACCACCGGCGTTCGTGCCACCGGCGTTCCCTGTGCCGCCGTGGTTGCCGCCACCGCCCGACGCCGAACCACCGCCGTGACTGCCGCCACCGCCGGACGCCGAACCACCGACGCCGCCCGAACCGCCGTCGCCGCCCGACGTCGACCCGCCGACGCCGCCCGAACCGCCGTCGCCGCCCACGGTGCCCGCACCGGGCGCGTTCGGGTCCGTGGCGAGGCCGCTGCCGCTCGCGGAGGGCGAGGAGGGACGGTGGGTGGAGCCCGGGGTCGGTGACGTGCCGTCCGCCGGGAGGCCGTCGTCGGCCCCGTCGGGCTGGGCGGACTCGACGGGCTTGACGTTCATGGGGCTGTTCTGGTCACCGCCGGAGGCCGTCGTGCCGAGGGTGACGATGGTGCCGAGGACGGCCGCGAGCAGCGCGCCCGCGCCCGCGGCGACGAGGTTGCGGTTGCGGCGCGAGCCGGTCAGGCCGAGCCGGCGCGGGCCGGCGGTGGCCAGGCGCTTGCTGATGACCATCGTGGGGGAATCGGGGAGTTCCAGGCCCGCCGCGGCCGTCTCGGCGCCCTCCGGGGTGGCGAACGGCGCGGCGATGCCGGCGCGGTCGAGGACCAGGGCGAGGGTACGGCGGCCGACCGTCGTGCCCTGACGGTCCGCGAGGGCGCCGCGCAGGGCTATGGAGGCCTCCAGCTCGCTGCGGGCGCGGTCGTAGCTGCCGAGGCAGAGCGCGAGGACGCCGAGTTCGTGGAGGAAGTACGCCTCCTCCGCGACCTCCCCGGCCTGCCGTGCGGCCTCCTGGCCCATCCGCAGGGCGCGTTCCCACGCGCTCCAGTGGAGCGACGCCGCGAACACCGGCGCCACCGTGTGCGCGAGGAGGACCGCCGCGCTGGCGTGGCCGCCGTCGCGGCAGGCGGCGAGGGCGGCGAGGACCGCCTCCGCCTCGGCCGCGACGCGCTCGGGCGTGACGGAGGGGTGGCCGACCCACCATGTGTAGTGCTGGGCGGCCGTGAGGGCCTGCGGAGCGCCCTCCGCGGCGGCCTCCTCGGCGAGTTCGCCGGGGGCCGCGAGCTGCGTGCGCACGCCCGCCGTGAGGCGGTGGTGCCGGTCGACGGGCGCGACGAGCCCCACGGCGACCAGTTCACCGAGCGCGGCGTCGCCGTGCGTCTCGCCGACGAGCGCGGGCAGATGCGACTGGTGCGGGCATTCGCCGCCCAGGGCCACCGCGAAGCGCAGCGCGTCCTGCGCGGAACCCGTGAGCCGGGACGCCAGCAGCGCGGCGGGGGCCGCGCTCTCGGCGAGCGAGGGCAGCGGCACGTGCGAGGACGACGATGCCGACGATGAAGGCGCGATCGCGTCGAAGGGCGCGTCGACCGGCAGTTCGTCGGCGGGCTCCGTGTCGCCCCACACCGACTCGTCGGCGGCGAGTATCTCCGCCGCGAGCGTGTCACGCTGCCGCAGCAGCGCGCCGGCCTGGACGAAGCGCAGCGGCAGCCCCTCGGACTCGAACCACAGGTCCGCGGCCCAGGCGGTCTCCTCCTCCTGCAACGGCCGCCCCGCGGCCAGTTCCAGCAGTTCGAGGCAGGCGACCCGGGTCAGTCCGGGGAGGAAGATCTCCTCGACCGCGGAGTCGGAGGAGGGGGCGGCGACATCGGGCGTCGCGGCCATCACGAAGGCGCACTCGGGCGCGGCCGCGAGCAGTTCCTCCAGGGCCGCGCCGCCGAACTCCAGGTCGTCCAGGACGACGACCGCGCCGACCTCCCGCAGCAGTTCGGTGAGCCGCGCGCGGTCGGGCCGGTAGGCCGCCCCGCCTCCCTGCGACGGCTCGTCCTCGGTGTCGTAGACCGTGCTGAAGAGTTCCTGCAGCAGATCGCTGGGAGTGCGGCGGTAACCGGAGAGCCGGATCACCCCGTCGGGGGCGAGATCGGCGGACGCCTCGGCCACGGCGTCGAGGAGCACACTGCGGCCGGCGCCGGACGGGCCGGTGACCCGGACCGAACGCCCGCGGGACAGCAGCCTGGAGAGCCGCTCGCGCTCCTCCTCCCGCTCCAGCAGCGGCAGCTCGGGCCTGCGGGGGCCCGGCGGCACCGCGGGGTGCGTGGCGGCGGTGCGCGCGGCCCGCGCCTCCGCGTCGCGGCGCACCGGGGTGGGCGGCCCCGCGGCCGGCAGGGTGCTCACCTCGCTGCCGTCGACGGGGTTGAGGGTCAGCAGGCAGTCGCCCACGACGAGCTGGACGACGCGGGGTGCGTCGCCGTCCGCCGTGCCCGAGCCGACCTCGGGGGTCAGCGGGTCGCGCGGGGGCCGCGTCATGCGCGGCACGAGTTCGGTGCCGGCCTCGGGTCCGCCCGGGGCCGGCAACTCGGGAAACCTTGTGGAGTCCTGCTGTGCGCCGTACTCGTCACCGGGCATGTCGGGTCCGATGTGTGGGTCCATGAGTCTCCGCCCCCCATTCGCGTCGCGGCGGGGCCGCACCGGGCCCTCACGTCCGCAGCTGGACCGGTCCGGCTCCCCTCCTCGGCGTACGGGGTGTGGCACGCCGGAACCGAACCTTAAACCTTCCCACAGTATGTGCGAACCTCAGGGCCGCCATGCCGCCCTTGCGTCCGAATCTGTCCGGGCTTGCCAGTTCCGTTGCGGCACGCCCCGCTAGGTACGCGGCAGTGCTTCTGCCGCGATGCCCCCCTCGATGACCAGAATGCGATGCAGTCGCGTGGCGACCAGCAGCCGCTGCATCTGCGCCGGGACGCCCCGCAGGACCAGCCGCCGGTCGGCCCGTCCGCAGCGGCGGTGCGCCCCCATGATCACGCCCAGTCCGGTGGCGTCCCACGAGTCCAGCTCGGTCAGGTCGAGCACCAGGTCACCCTGGCCGCCGTCCACGGCGGAGTGCAGGACCTTGCGGGCGTCCGCCGCGGTACGGACGTCGAGGCGGCCCCCGACGACCAGCTCGGCATGGTCGCCCCTGATGTGCATGAAGCCTCCCCGTGGAGTGAATGGGTGGAAAGTGCCGTGGTTCTACGTAACTGACGGTCCGTCGTACGAAGAGGTTGCCGTCTGTGAGCGAACCGATACCGAATTCACTCTGGAGGGTGACAGGATGCGCCCGCCAGGCCCAGCTCCCCCTCACGATCCCGGCGGGGCCGCGGTGGTGCGCCCGCCGGGACTGACCGCCCGTCAGTAGCGGTAGAAGCCCTCGCCGCTCTTGCGGCCGAGCGCGCCCGCGTCGACCATGCGCCGCATGAGCTCCGGCGGCGCGAACTTCTCGTCCTGCGACTCCGTGTAGATGTTGCCGGTGGCGTGCAGCAGGATGTCGACGCCCGTCAGGTCGGCGGTGGCCAGCGGGCCCATGGCGTGGCCGAAGCCGAGCCGGCAGGCGGTGTCGATGTCCTCGGCCGAGGCGACGCCGGACTCGAAGAGCTTGGCGGCCTCGACGACCAGTGCCGAGATGAGGCGGGTGGTGACGAAGCCGGCGACGTCGCGGTTGACCACGATGGTGGTCTTGCCGACCTCCTCGGCGAAGGCCTTGGCCCGCTCCAGGGTCTCGTCGCTGGTCTTGTAGCCGCGCACGAGCTCGCACAACTGCATCATCGGGACCGGCGAGAAGAAGTGCGTGCCGACCACCCGCTCCGGACGCTCCGTCACGGCCGCGATCTTCGTGATCGGGATGGCGGAGGTGTTGGAGGCGAGCACCGCGTCCTGGTGCGCGATCTTGTCCAGGGCCCGGAAGATCTCCTGCTTGACCTCGATCTTCTCGAAGACCGCCTCGACGACGATGTCCGCGTCGGCGGCCGCGTCGAGGTCGGTGGTCGTGGTGATGCGGCCCAGCGAGGCGGCCGCGTCCTCGGCCGACAACTTGCCCTTGGCGACGAACCGCTCGTACGACGCCTCGATACCGCTCCTGCCGCGGGCCAGCGCCTCGTCCGTGATGTCGCGCAGGACGACGTCGTAGCCGGCCTGGGCCGATACCTGCGCGATTCCGGAGCCCATCAGGCCGGCTCCGACGACGGCGAGCTTCTTCGCCACGGCATACACCTATCTTCTCGATGCTGTTGCCGGGACCTTAACGTCGGTTCACAGCCCGGCGCAGCAGTTGGAGACCCGGGTCACCGTGTGTCCTTCGTCGCAATCGCGCAGCAATCGCGAACTGCGCAGGACACTGAGGGGCTGCGCTGCCGGGCGCCGCCGGGGACTACGCTCGGCCCCATGGTCAATCTGACGCGCATCTACACGCGGACCGGGGACGACGGGACCACCGCCCTCGGCGACATGAGCCGCACCGCCAAGACCGACAGCCGCATCTCGGCTTACGCGGACGCGAACGAGGCCAACGCCGCGATCGGTGTCGCCCTCGCGCTCGGCGGGCTGCCGGCGGAGGTCACCACCGTCCTCGTGCGGGTTCAGAACGACCTCTTCGACGTCGGCGCGGACCTCGCGACCCCGGTGGTGCCCGACCCCAAGTACCCGCCGCTGCGCGTCGAACAGGGCTACGTCGACCGGCTGGAGGCGGAGTGCGACCGCTTCCTCGAGGAGTTGGAGAAGCTGCGCAGCTTCATCCTCCCCGGCGGCACTCCCGGGGCGGCACTGCTCCACCAGGCGTGCACGGTGGTGCGCAGGGCGGAACGCTCCACGTGGGCGGCGCTGGAGGAGCACGGCGAGACGATGAACCCGCTCACCGCGACTTACCTCAACCGCCTGTCGGACCTGCTGTTCATCCTGGCCCGCACGGCCAACAAGGAGGTCGGCGACGTGCTGTGGGTGCCCGGCGAGAACCGCTGACCGCTGAATCACTGACGGCCCTTCACCGGCGAGGACCCGTGACGGGTGCGCGCCGCGGCCGGGGCGTGCGGCCCATCGCTCCCCCGAGGGCGACGGCCGGGACGGGGGCTGGGGCTGCCGACGACGCCCCCCGTGTCCCCGGGGGCCCTGGGCCACCGGACGGGACCTCAGGAGGCTGTCAGGCGCCTGTCAGAAGCCTGTTGAGGGCCACCGGCCCTCCCCCGGCACTGACCACTCAGGCCACGTTCACCCTCCCCCAGACTTCGTCCGGGGGGACCCCCAACAGCGGGGCACTGACTACTCAGGCCACATTCACCCGCTGGCCGGGCGGGGCCGCCTCCAGCCAGGCGAGGAAACCGGTGAGGGCGTCCTCGCTCATCGCGAGTTCGAGCCGGGTGCCGCGGTGCTCGCAGACCAGGACGACGGCGTCGGACAGCAGCGCCAGTTCCTCCTGGCCCTGCGGCAGCCGCCGGTGCAGCACCTCGATGGCGGAGCGTTCCAGCGTCCGCCGCGGCCGGGGGGCGTAGGAGAAGACCCGGAACCACTCGATCCGGTCACCGCTGTAGCGCGCGACCCCGTACGCCCAGCCCTTGCCCGAGGGGGCGTCCGCGCCACCGGGCGTGACGCGCAGACTGCAGTCGAAGGTGCCACCGGGACGCTGGATCAGCCGCCGTCGCAGTCCGAAGACGAACAGCCCCAGCAGCGCCACAGCGACAAGGGCCCCGCACAGCTGAAAAGCGAGGATCACGCCCATCGACCTCCTCGCTCAACGTCACGTACAGGGATACTGCAACCGCGGGAAGCCCTCTCGGGCCTCCCGCGGCAGGTGGCCCCAGTGGGCCGGATGCTCAGCGCGAACCGGTCGCCGCGATGAGACGGACCTCGGCACGCCGCTCGCCGACCTCGTCGGCGTCGGCCTTGGCGCGCTCCAGGGCCCGCTCGGCGCGCTGGACGTCGATCTCGTCGGCCAGCTCCGCGATCTCCGCGAGGATCGACAGCTTGTTGTCCGCGAAGGAGATGAAGCCGCCGTGCACCGCCGCGACGACGGTGCCGCCCTCGGTGGTACGGATGGTCACCGGGCCGGACTGCAGCACACCCAGCAGCGGCTCGTGGTTCGGCATGACGCCGATGTCGCCCGACTCGGTGCGTGCGACGACAAGAGTGGCCTCGCCGGACCAGACATTGCGGTCCGCGGCGACCAGCTCGACGTGCAGCTCAGCCAAGATGGCTCCTCGGGTCGGCACCCGCCGCCGTCCGGCGGGTGCATGAAACACAGGATAACGGGGGTGCGGCAAAGGGGCGGACACAGGGTCCGCCCCCTGCCACGGTGAGCCGTCAGGCGGCGACCGTCAGTGGACGCCGAGCTCCTTGGCGTTGCGCTCGAGGTCCTCGATGCCACCGCACATGAAGAACGCCTGCTCAGGGAAGTGGTCGTACTTGCCGTCGGCGATGGCGTTGAACGCGTGGATCGACTCCTCCAGCGGGACGTCCGAGCCGTCCACACCGGTGAACTGCTTCGCCGCGTGGGTGTTCTGCGACAGGAAGCGCTCGATGCGACGGGCGCGGTGGACGGTGAGCTTGTCCTCTTCGCCCAGCTCGTCGATACCGAGGATCGCGATGATGTCCTGGAGGTCCTTGTACTTCTGGAGGATCCCCTTGACACGCATGGCGCACTCGTAGTGGTCCTGCGCGATGTAGCGCGGGTCCAGGATGCGGGACGTCGAGTCCAGCGGGTCGACTGCCGGGTAGATGCCCTTCTCCGAGATCGGACGCGACAGAACGGTCGTCGCGTCCAGGTGCGCGAAGGTCGTCGCCGGCGCCGGGTCGGTCAGGTCGTCCGCGGGGACGTAGATCGCCTGCATCGAGGTGATCGAGTGACCACGCGTCGAGGTGATGCGCTCCTGGAGGAGGCCCATCTCGTCGGCGAGGTTCGGCTGGTAACCCACCGCGGACGGCATGCGGCCGAGCAGCGTGGAGACCTCGGAACCGGCCTGGGTGAAGCGGAAGATGTTGTCGATGAAGAACAGCACGTCCTGCTTCTGCACATCGCGGAAGTACTCCGCCATGGTCAGACCGGCCAGGGCGACGCGCAGACGGGTGCCCGGGGGCTCGTCCATCTGGCCGAAGACCAGCGCGGTCTTGTCGAGGACGCCGGACTCCTCCATCTCCTGGATGAGGTCGTTGCCCTCACGGGTGCGCTCGCCGACGCCGGCGAACACGGAAACGCCCTCGTGCAGCTTCGCCACACGCATGATCATTTCCTGGATGAGGACGGTCTTGCCGACACCGGCACCACCGAACAGACCGATCTTGCCGCCCTTGACGTACGGGGTCAGCAGGTCGACGACCTTCAGGCCGGTCTCGAACATCTCGGTCTTGGACTCGAGGTCCTCGAACTTCGGAGCCTTGCGGTGGATCGTCCAGCGCTCGCCGACGTTGGCGTTCTCCTCGGGGACGTTCAGCACCTCACCGAGGGTGTTGAACACCTTGCCCTTGGTGAAGTCACCGACCGGGACCGTGATGCCGGCGCCCGTGTCGGTCACCACGGCCTGGCGGACCAGACCGTCGGTGGGCTGCATCGAGATGGCGCGGACCAGGCCGTCGCCCAGGTGCTGGGCGACCTCGAGGGTCAGCGTCTTCAGCTTGCCGTCCTCGGCCGGGTCGGCGACCTCGACGGTGAGGGCGTTGTAGATCTCGGGCATGCTGTCGACGGGGAACTCCACGTCGACGACCGGGCCGATGACCCGGGCGACGCGGCCCGTGGCAGCGGCCGTCTCAACAGTGGTGGTCATTTTTAGTCACTCCCCGCAGACGCGTCGGCCAGGGCACTGGAGCCACCGACGATCTCGCTGATTTCCTGGGTGATTTCGGCCTGGCGGGCCTGGTTGGCAAGCCGCGTGAGCGTCTTGATGAGCTCCTCGGCGTTGTCGGTCGCGCTCTTCATCGCGCGGCGGCGGGCGGCGTGCTCGGAAGCGGCACCCTGCAGCAGCGCGTTGTAGATCCGGCTCTCGACGTACCGCGGCAGCAGGGCGTCCAGGACGCCTTCCGCCGACGGCTCGAAGTCGTACAGGGGGAGGATCTCCCCCTCCTTGCGGGCCTGACCGCCGGTGGTCTCGTCGAGGGAGAGCGGCAGCAGCCGCCTCTCGACGGGGGACTGCGTCAGCATCGACACGAACTCCGTGAAGACGATGTGCAGCTCGTCGACACCGCCCTCGGCCGTGTCCTTGAGGACCTGGTCGATCAGCGGGTCGGCCACCGACTTGGCGTCCGCGTAGGTCGGCTTGTCGGTGAAGCCCGTCCACGAGGCGGCGACGGGACGCTCACGGAAGCCGTAGTACGCCACACCCTTGCGGCCGACGATGTAGTGCTCGACCTCCTTGCCCTCCGCGCGCAGCCGCTCGGTGAGCCGGTCGGCCGCCTTGATCGCGTTGGACGAGTAGCCGCCGGCCAGACCGCGGTCGCTCGTGACGAGCAGCACCGCGACGCGGGTCGGGTTCTCGGCCTCCGTGGTCAGCGGGTGGTTCGTGTTCGAACCGGTCGCGACCGCGGCCACCGCGCGGGTGAGCTCGTCGGCGTACGGGGACGAGGCCGCCACCTGGCGCTGGGCCCTGACGATCCGGGACGCGGAGATCATCTCCATCGCCTTCGTGATCTTCTTGGTGGCGGAGACGGACTTGATGCGGCGCTTGTATACCCGAAGCTGGGCGCCCATGCTCAGCCCTCACCCAGGAGCTTGCCGTCCGAGGTCTCGAACTGCTTCTTGAACTCCGCGACCGCGTCCGTCAGGGCCTCGATGGTGTCGTCACCGAGCTTGCCGGTCTCGACGATGCCCTGCAGGAGGTCCTTCTTCTCGCGGCGGAGGTAGTCCAGCAGCTCGCGCTCGAAGCGGCGGATGTCCTCGACGGGGACGTCGTCCAGCTTGCCGGTGGTGCCGGCCCAGATGGAGACGACCTGGTCCTCGATCGGGAACGGCGCGTACTGGCCCTGCTTCAGCAGCTCGACCATGCGCTTGCCGCGCTCCAGCTGCGCCTTGGAGGCCGCGTCCAGGTCGGAACCGAAGGCGGCGAAGGCCTCCAGCTCGCGGTACTGGGCGAGGTCCACGCGCAGGCGGCCGGCGACCGACTTCATGGCCTTGATCTGCGCCGAGCCACCGACTCGGGAGACCGAGATACCGACGTTCAGCGCCGGGCGCTGGCCCGCGTTGAACAGGTCGGACTCCAGGAAGCACTGGCCGTCGGTGATCGAGATGACGTTGGTCGGGATGAACGCCGAGACGTCGTTGGCCTTGGTCTCGACGATCGGCAGACCGGTCATCGAGCCGGCGCCCAGCTCGTCGGAGAGCTTGGCGCAGCGCTCCAGCAGGCGGGAGTGCAGGTAGAAGACGTCACCCGGGTAGGCCTCACGGCCCGGCGGGCGGCGCAGCAGCAGGGACACGGCGCGGTAGGCGTCGGCCTGCTTGCTCAGGTCGTCGAAGACGATCAGGACGTGCTTGCCCTGGTACATCCAGTGCTGGCCGATGGCCGAGCCGGTGTACGGGGCGAGGTACTTGAAGCCGGCCGGGTCGGACGCCGGAGCGGCGACGATCGTCGTGTACTCCAGGGCGCCGGCCTCCTCCAGCGAGGCGCGCACGCCCGCGATGGTGGAGCCCTTCTGGCCGATGGCGACGTAGATGCAGCGGACCTGCTTCTTCGGGTCGCCGGAACGCCAGTTGTCGCGCTGGTTGATGATCGTGTCGATCGCCAGGGCGGTCTTGCCGGTCTGGCGGTCACCGATGATCAGCTGACGCTGACCGCGGCCGATCGGGGTCATCGCGTCGACGGCCTTGAGGCCGGTCTGCATCGGCTCGTGGACGGACTTGCGGGCCATGACGCCGGGAGCCTGCAGCTCCAGCGCGCGGCGGCCGTCGGTCTCGATCTCGCCGAGGCCGTCGATCGGGGTGCCGAGCGGGTCGACGACGCGACCCAGGTATCCCTCGCCGACAGCGACGGAGAGCACCTCACCGGTGCGGTGCACCGGCTGGCCCTCCTCGATGCCGCTGAACTCGCCGAGGACGATCGCACCGATCTCGCGCTCCTCGAGGTTGAGGGCGAGACCGAGGGTGCCGTCCTCGAAGCGCAGCAGCTCGTTCGCCATGGCCGAGGGCAGACCCTCGACCTTGGCAATGCCGTCGCCGGCCATGCTGACCGTGCCGACCTCCTCGCGCGAGGCCGCGTCCGGCTTGTACGACTGGACAAAGGTCTCCAGCGCGTCCCGGATCTCCTCCGGCCGGATCGTGAGCTCCGCCATCTGGGTTCCCTGCTCTCCTTGTTGGGCCCGAAGTATTCGCTACGGCCCAACTCGGGCCGCTGGTACTGCTCTTTGAGTTGGTGGCTGGTTCAGCCGGCCATCCGCCGGGCCGCCTCTTCGAGGCGATCCGCGATGGTCCCGTTGATGGCCTCGTCGCCCACCCGAACCTGGATGCCGCCGAGGACCTCGGGGTCCACGTCGAGGTTCAGGTGCACCGGCCGGCCGTAGATCGTGGCCAGCGCGGCGCCGAGACGCTGCTTCTGCCGGTCGCTCAGCGGTACCGCCGAGACGACGACCGCGACCGTACGGCCCCGGCGCGCCGCCGCCAGCTTGGACAGGGCGTCGAGCCCTGCTTCCAGGCTACGGCCTCGCGGATGGGTCACGAGACGGACCACGAGCCGCTCGGTGACCGGGTTGGCCCGGCCCCCCAGCAGCGAGCGGAGCAGCCCGGACTTGGCCTGGGCGCTCGCGGCGCGGTCGGTCAGCGCCGCCCGCAGCTCGCTGCTGCCGGAGACGATCCGGCCGAAGCGGAACAGCTCGTCCTCGACGTCGTCGAGGTGGCCGGAGCGCTCCGCGGCGATCAGGTCGGCGCTGGAAGAGAGTTCCTCCAGAGCGTCGGTCAGATCCCGCGACTGCGACCACCGGCTGCGGATCATGCCCGAGACCAGGTCGAGCGTCTCCCCGCCGACTTGACCGCGCAGCACCGTCTGCGCCAGGCCGGCCTTGGCCTCGCCGGACTGAGCCGGGTCGGTCAGCGCCCGGCGCAGGGCGCCTTCGCGGTCGAGCAGCCCCGTGACGGCGGCCAGTTCCTCGGCGAGCTTCGCCGCGTCGACGGACGTGTTGTCCGCCAGCGCGTCGAGACGCTCACGTGCGGCGGCCAGTGCCTCGCGGCTCGCTCCGTTCATCGCGCGGCCTCGGCCTTCTCCTCGAGCTCGTCGAGGAAGCGGTCGATCACGCGGCTCTGCCGGGTGGTGTCCTCCAGGGACTCACCGACGATCTTGCCGGCCAGGTCGGTGGCGATCCTGCCCACGTCCTGGCGCAGCGTGTGCGCGGCGGACTTGCGGTCCGCCTCGATCTGCGCGTGACCCGCAGCGATGATCTCCTCGCGCTGCCGCTGGCCTTCCGCACGCATCTCGGCGATGAGCGCGGCGCCCTGCTCCTGCGCCTCCTGGCGCAGACGCGCGGCCTCGTGACGAGCCTCGGCGAGCGACTGCTTGTACTCCTCGAGGGTCCGCTGAGCCTCGGCCTGGGTGGCCTCGGCCTTCTCCATGCCGCCCTCGATGGCCTCGCGCCGCTCGTCCAGAACCTTGTTGATGTTCGGGATGAGCTTCTTGGCGAGGAAGAAGAAGACGATGGCGAAGGCGATGAGACCGATGACGAGCTCTGGGATCGGCGGGATGAGGGGGTTCTCCGCCTCCTCGGCCGCCAGCTGTGCCAGGGCGTTCACATCAGTGCCTTCCGTCGAAAGGGGTTGGGCTCGTCAGCCCGGATCAGGAGGTCGGGTAGACGAACGGCATGACCAGACCGATCAGGGCGAGCGCCTCACAGAAGGCGAAGCCGAGGATCTGGTTGGCACGGATGAGGCCGGCGGCCTCGGGCTGGCGGGCGAGCGCCTGGGTACCGTTGCCGAAGATGATGCCGATGCCGACGCCGGGGCCGATGGCCGCGAGGCCGTAGCCGATGGAGCCCAGGTTGCCCAGGATCTGAGTGGCGGCGAGGTTCACAGCGGACATGCTGTTTCTTCCTTCTCTTTCACGGACCGGTGGGGGTTGGCCACCGGACAATCGGGGGGAGTACCGAGCGGTAGGCGGGTGCTCAGTGGTGCTCGGCCAGCGCGCCCTGGATGTAGGAGCAGGCAAGCAGAACGAAGACGTAGGCCTGGACGGCCTGGATGAACAGCTCGAAGGCGGTCATCACGATGACCATCACGAACGAGACGCTCGCGTAGGCGATGCCGATGCCGTTGAGCAGGTACCAGCTGGCGATGGTGAACAGCAGCAGCAGGACGTGCCCGGCGAACATGTTGGCGAACAGTCGCACCGCGTGCGTGAACGGCCGGACGATCACGTTGGAGAGGAACTCCAGGCCGACGACCATCGGCAGGACCGGGCCGAGCTTCTTGTCGTAGCCGGTGATGTTCTTCCAGCCGCCGACGAAACCGTGCTTCTTGAACGTCAGCGACATCCAGGTGATGTACACGACCGCGGCGAGCGCGGCCGGGTAGCTGATGATCGCCGTGACCGGGAACTGGGCGATCGGGATGATCGACCACAGGTTCATGATCCACACGAAGAAGAACAGCGAGACCATGAACGGCACGTACTTCTCGCCGTCGCGCTTGCCGATCGTCTCGTAGACGATGCCGCGGCGCACGAAGTCGTAGCCGGCCTCGGCCACCATCTGCAGCTTGCCGGGGACGACCTTCGGCTTGGCGAAGGCGGCCCAGAAGAAGCCGACGATGACGATGCTGCCGAGCAGCGCGAGCAGCATCGTCTTGTTGAAGTAGACGCTGCTGTCCCCGTCACCGATCAACGGCTTGAAGAGGAAGGAGTGCAGGCCGGGGGCCGGGAAGCCGCACCCGTCGAAGATGTGGCAGTTCGTCTCGAAAGCGAGCGTCTTTACATCACTCACCGCGAGCTCCTTCAGCGTGGCGCATGGGTACGGCAACCTCGTTGTGTCGGCGCGGCGTAGGCCCGCGGAACGGCACTGGACTGGTCTGGCAGATGTGGGGGCGGCGGCGGTCGGGCACGGAGCCGGACGACTGTTGCGAAGGCATGACTGCCGCCCGCGCCAGCTCTGCCGCAGTTGAGACCGGACGATAGCAAACGAGCGGCAGCCCGCTTGCACCGGCCCTGTGGTTCACGACGACGTTCCGGCGGATCCGGGCTCGACGTACAGCATCTTGGTCTTCATATGGGCACGGGCCTGGGCGGCGATCCACACCAGGGTCGTGCCGAGCAGGGTGAACGCGAACACCTGGGTGTCGAACAGCGATGTGTGCTTGAACACGGCCAACACGATGGCCAGGAGCAGCAGCTGCACCGTGTAGAGCATCAGGCCCATCGCCTGGAACAGCGTGGGGTAGGAACGGGCGGTGCGCTGAAGCACCGTCAGACCGATTCCCATGAACGTGATCACCACCACCGCGCCGAATCCCGCGCCGATCGCACCCTTGCCGCCCGCGAGCACGGCGGCGACAGCGACCGCGATCACTCCCGCGGCTGCGGCGGGTACGGCGCAATTCAGGAGCGTTCGGGCGTCGTTGGACTGCATGGCGGCAGCTCCTCCGGCGAGGTTGGGAGTACAGGGGTCGTCGAGGACGAGCGTAGCCCGGCGGCGGGGACATGCCTCACGCCGGAAGACCATGGCACTAGGTCTTTCGGCTTGCTTCCGGGCTTTCGTGAACGGTATCACAAACTATTTGATGAGGTCTTTACCCGGTTCGTGTGCGACCTGTCACACGGCTGGAGTACAAACCGCGGCGTCCGGCTGACGGCCGGACGCCGCTGTGCTATCGGGGGCTATCGGGCTTATCGGCTGCTGCCCGCCGTGCGGCCGGCCTCCACGAGCTGCCGGTCGATCTCGCTCAGCGCGGTGGCGCCGTTGACGCCCGGTGCCTCGCCCGCGGCGATGGCGGCGCTCGCGGCGGCGTGCGCCTCGACCCGGGTACGGCGGTAGCGCGGCGGCACGAACGACTCGGCCCAGCGCGGGGCCTTGGGGTTGAAGCGGGGCATGAGCAGCGCGATCAGGCCGATCGCGCTCAGCATCACGATGCCCAGCACGATCCACAGGCTGGAGGAGTTCACCGAGAACGCGACCGCGCCGAAGGCGATGAGCGCCGACCAGAAGTACATGATCAGCACGGCCCGGCTGTGCGAGTGCCCGATGTCCAGCAGCCGGTGGTGCAGGTGGCCGCGGTCGGCGGCGAACGGCGACTGGCCGTTCCAGGTGCGGCGCACGATGGCCAGCACCAGGTCGGCGGCGGGGATCGCGATCAGCGTCAGCGGCAGCAGCAGCGGCATGTAGACCGGCACCATGAAGTGCGTGGTGTCCCGTGTGGAGCCGGTGAGGTTGGTGATCGCGTCGGGATCGGTCTGGCCTGTGATGGAGATCGCACCGGAGGCCAGCACCAGGCCGATCAGCATCGAGCCCGAGTCGCCCATGAAGATCCGCGCGGGGTGCAGATTGTGCGGCAGGAACCCCAGGCACATCCCGATCAGGATCGCGCTGAACAGCGTCGCGGGCGCCGCGGCCTCGATGCCGTAGCCGTACCAGATCCGGTAGGCGTACATGAAGAACGCGACGGCGGCGATGCACACCATGCCGGACGCGAGTCCGTCCAGACCGTCGACGAAGTTCACCGCGTTGATGGTGATCACCACGAGGGCCACGGTCAGCAGCGTCGACTGCACGGGGCTGAGCGCGACGATGCCCTTGCCCGGGATGGGCAGCCACAGCACGGTCAAGCCCTGAAGGACCATGACGCCGGCCGCGATCATCTGCGCGCCCAGCTTGATCAGCGCGTCCACGCCCCACTTGTCGTCGAGCACGCCCAGCAGCCAGATCAGTCCCGCGCCGGACAGCAGCGCGCGTGGCTCGTTGGAGAGCTCGAAGACGCTCTTGAGGTTGGACAGATGCGCGGCCACCAGCAGGCCGGCACACAGGCCGCCGAACATGGCGATGCCGCCGAGCCGCGGCGTCGGTTCGCGGTGGACGTCGCGATCGCGGATCTCGGGCATGGCGCCTGCCGCGATGGCGAACTTCCGCACCGGTCCCGTCAGGAGATAGGTGACGGCCGCGGCCACGCACAGGGTCAACAGGTACTCGCGCACGGGCACACCCTATTCGCGTCCGGGTGGCGACTGTGAACACAGGAGAAGACTCACAGCGGGTACCCAGGGTTGCACATGTCACTCCCGGGGTACCGGCCGGGGGCCCGCGCGCGCCCGGTCAGACCGGGTACGGGGGGAAGTCGCCCACCAGTTCCGCGACCCGGTTCGCCAGCCCGCGCTCCTCCCGCAGCGCCCGCGCGATCAAGTCCGCGACCTGCGGCATCTGATGTTCGGCCATGCCCTGCGTGGTCACCGCGGCGGTGCCGAGGCGGATGCCGGAACCGGCCGCGCAGGGCTCCTTGTCGTACGGGAGCGTGTACTTGTCCAGCACGATCCCGGCGCCGGCGCACAGTCCGCGGGCCCGCATCCCGGTCACGCCGAAGGCCGACACGTCGGCGGCGATCAGATGGGTGTCCGTGCCGCCGGTGGCGATCCGCATGCCCTGCGCGGCCAGGGCGTCGGCGAGCGCGCGGGCGTTGGCGACCACCTGGTGCGCGTACAGCGCGAACTCCGGCCGGGCGGCCTCGGCGAAGGCGGCGGCCTTGGCCGCGATCGCGTGCATGTGGGGGCCGCCCTGCGAGAACGGGAAGACCGCCCGGTCGATGCGCTGGGCGAGGTCGGCGCCGCACAGGATCATCCCGCCGCGCGGGCCGCGCAGGGTCTTGTGCGTGGTGGCGCACACCACGTCTGCGTACGGCACCGGGTTGGGCGCGGCACCGCCGGCCACCAGGCCCAGCGTGTGCGCGGCGTCCACGATCAGGTACGCGCCGACGTCGTCGGCGATCTCGCGGAACGCGGCGTAGTCGATGGTGCGGGGATAGGCGATGCCGCCGCACACGATCGCCTTCGGGCGGTGCTGGTGGGCGAGGATGCGCAGCCGGTCGTAGTCGATCCGGCCGCCCTCCTCGAAGGTGGCGCCCTCGGTCACGCCGTACCCGGCGATCCGGAACCAGCGGCCGGAGAAGTTGGACTCCGATCCGTGCGTGAGATGCCCACCGTGTGCCAGGGACATCGCCAGGATGGTGTCTCCGGGGACCAGGAGGGCCGCGTAGGCGGCCAGGACGGCCGAGGAGCCCGAGTAGGGCTGCACGTTGGCGTGCGCGGCCCCGAACAGCCGTGTGGCCCTTTCGATGGCCAGCCGCTCGGCGAGGTCGACCAGCTCGCAGCCCGCGTGGTGCCGGTGCCCGGGGTAGCCCTCGGCGTACTTGTTGGCCAGCGGGGAGCCGAGGGCGGCCAGCACCGCCGGCGAGGTGAAGTTCTCCCCCGCGATCAGCTGGAGGCACGAGGCCTGCCGCTGGGTCTCCCCGAGCAGGATGTCCGCCAGCTCGGGGTCCTGGTCGCGCAGCCGGCCGAAGCCGGCGTCCCCGGCCGGGAGCGCGGTGGAGGTTATGTGGGCTGACGACGCTTCCGCGGTAGGCATGGGGCGCTCCGGGCGGCTGGAAGGGACTCACCTGCCACTGTTGCACCGTTCCGGCCGTTTCGCGCCGTCTTGTGCTCCACCGGGGGGCGGCGGGCGCGGAAAAGTGCGGAAACCTTCCGGCAGACCCTCACCGGGTGGGCGCCGCCACCCCCGTCAGCGCGGTCAGCACCGGGTCCAGCGCCCCGTGGATCTCCTCGCCGATGGAGCGGAAGAAGGTCAGCGGCGCCCCGTACGGGTCGTACACCTCGTCCGCGTCCGGCGTCGGCGCCAGCAGCCAGCCGCGCAGCGCCGCCGCGGCCCGCACCAGCGAGCGGGCGCGCTCGGTCACGCTGCCCTCCGGCAGCGTGGTGGGGTCTATCGCCCGCACGAGCCGGGTGAACTCCTTGAGCGTGAACGTCCGCAAGCCCGCCGCGTGCCCCATCGAGATGACCTGGGCGCGGTGGTCGCGGGTCGCGGTGAGCACCAGGTCCGCGTCGATGACGTGGTCGTCGAGCAGCTCCCGCCCCAGGAAGCCCGTCGGGTCGGCGGCGTACTCGGCCAGCACCGTGGCCGCGTGCGCCTCCATCGGCGCCCCCTCGTGCCCCCAGGTGCCCGCGCTCTCCACGATGATCCCGGAGGCCCCGTCGCCGAGCCGCAGGGTCAGCTCGTGGCGGGTCAGCCGCTCGGCCATCGGCGAGCGGCAGACATTGCCGGTGCAGACGTGAAGGATGCGGAAGTAGTCATCGCGCTGCCCGGGTATGGGCGGCGTCAATTGCCTACCTCCAGGTCGGGTACGACCTCGCGCAGCTGCTCGGCGCTGAGGGCCCCGGCCCGCAGCAGTACCGGCACCTTGCCGGTGACGTCGACGATGGAGGACGGGACGGCCGCGGGCGTGGATCCGCCGTCGAGGTAGATGGCCACGGAGTCGCCGAGCATCTCCTGCGCGGCGTCGCAGTCCTGCGGCGAGGGGTGTCCGGTGAGGTTGGCGCTGGAGACGGCCATGGGGCCGGTCGCGTTCAGCAGCTCGATGGCGACGGGGTGCAGCGGCATGCGCACGGCCACGGTGCCACGGGTGTCCCCCAGGTCCCACTGCAGGGACGGCTGGTGGCGGGTGACCAGGGTCAGCGCGCCGGGCCAGAAGGCGTCGACGAGGTCCCAGGCCTGCTCGGAGAAGTCCGTGACCAGGCCGTGCAGGGTGTTCGGGGAGCCGACGAGGACGGGCGAGGGCATGTTGCGGCCCCGGCCCTTGGCCTCCAGCAGGTCGCCGACGGCCTCGGCGTTGAAGGCGTCCGCGCCGATGCCGTAGACGGTGTCCGTGGGCAGCACCACGAGCTCGCCGCGGCGGACGGCGGACGCGGCCTCGCGCAGTCCGGCCACCCGGTCCGTCGCGTCCGAGCAGTCGTAACGCCGTGCCATCAGCAGACCTCCATGACGTGCGGCGCCGTGCTCACGGCGTCGCCTTGCGGGCAGTGGTGAACCTGGGGCGGTTGTTCAGGTCGGGGTGGTCGGCGGCGTCCGCCCAGCCGGCCTCCTCGGTGAAGATCCAGGGCACCTGGCCGCCCTGGGTGTCGGCGTGCTCGATGACGACGACGCCGCCGGGCCGCAGCAGCCGGTGCGCGGTGCGCTCGATGCCGCGGATGGTGTCGAGGCCGTCCTCGCCGGAGAACAGTGCCATCTCCGGATCGTGGTCACGGGCCTCGGGCGCCACGTACTCCCACTCGGTGAGCGGGATGTACGGCGGGTTGGAGATCACCAGGTCCACCTGGCCGTCGAGGTCGGGGAAGGCGGTGAGCGCGTCCCCCTGGCGCAGGTCGACCTTGCTGCCCTGGACGTTCTTGCGGGCCCAGACCAGGGCCTCGTCGGACAACTCCACGGCGTGCACCCGGCTGCGCGGCACCTCCTGCGCCAGGGCGAGCGCGATGGCGCCCGAGCCCGTGCACAGGTCGACGATGAGCGGTTCGGCGACGTCCATGGCGCGCACGGCGTCTATGGCCCACCCCACGACGGACTCGGTCTCCGGGCGCGGCACGAAGACCCCTGGGCCGACCTGGAGTTCCAGATAGCGGAAGAAGGCCCGGCCGGTGATGTGCTGCAGCGGCTCGCGGGCCTCACGGCGGGCGACGGCCTCCCAGTAGCGGGCGTCGAAGTCCGCGTCGGCGACCGTGTGCAGGGCGCCGCGCTTGACGCCGTGCACGTACGACGCCAGTTCCTCGGCGTCGAAACGCGGCGAGGGCACGCCGGCGTCGGCCAGCCGCTGGGTCGCCTGCGCGACCTCGGCGAGCAGCAGGTTCACTTGTCGCCTCCGGTTCAGCTTCCGTCGCCCGCGGCGGCCAGCTTGGCAGCCGAGTCGGCGTCGACGCACGCCTGGATGACCGCGTCGAGGTCACCGTCGAGGACCTGGTCCAAGTTGTACGCCTTGAACCCGACGCGGTGGTCGGAGATGCGATTCTCCGGGAAGTTGTAGGTGCGGATGCGCTCGCTGCGGTCCACCGTGCGCACCTGGCTGCGGCGGGCGTCGGAGGCCTCGCGCTCGGCCTCCTCCTGCGCGGCGGCCAGCAGCCGGGAACGCAGGATGCGCATCGCCTGCTCCTTGTTCTGGAGCTGGCTCTTCTCATTCTGGCAGGAGACGACGATGCCGGTGGGCAGGTGCGTGATACGCACCGCGGAGTCGGTGGTGTTCACCGACTGGCCGCCGGGTCCGGATGAGCGGTAGACGTCGATCCGCAGGTCGCCCGCGTTGACCTCGACCTCGACATCCTCGGCCTCCGGGGTGACCAGCACGCCGGCGGCGGAGGTGTGGATGCGGCCCTGCGACTCGGTCGCGGGCACGCGCTGCACGCGGTGCACACCGCCCTCGTACTTCAGCCGGGCCCAGACGCCCTGGCCGGGCTCGGTGGCACCGTTGCCGCCCTTGGTCTTCACCGCGACCTGGACGTCCTTGTAGCCGCCGAGGTCGGACTCGTTGGCGTCGATGAGCTCGGTCTTCCAGCCCACGCGCTCGGCATAGCGCAGGTACATGCGCAGCAGGTCGCCGGCGAACAGCGCGGACTCCTCGCCGCCCTCGCCCGCCTTGACCTCCAGGATCACGTCCTTGTCGTCACTGGGGTCGCGCGGCACGAGCAGCAGGCGCAGCCGCTCGGTCTGCTCCTCGCGCTGCTTCTCCAGCTCCTTGACCTCGGCGATGAAGTCCGGGTCGTCGGCGCTGAGTTCGCGGGCCGTGTCGATGTCCTCGCCGGTCTGCTTCCAGCCCCGGTACGTGCCGATGATGGGGGTCAGCTCGGCGTAGCGCTTGTTGAGCCTGCGCGCGTTGGCCTGGTCCGAGAAGACCCCGGGGTCGGCAAGCCTCTTCTCGAGGTCGGCGTACTCGCCGATCAGTTCCTCGACCGCCTCGAACATCAGGATCCCTGCTCTGCGAATGGGTGAACGCCGGTGAACCAGCCTGGGACGACAAAGCGCCGGTCCGGCCGCCGGAGGATATCCGGGCGGCCGTGGACCGGCGCTTTCGGGTCGCTACTTCTTGGCGGACCCGGCGGCCTTGCCGAAGCGGGCCTCGAAGCGGGCCACACGGCCACCGGTGTCGAGGATCTTCTGCTTGCCCGTGTAGAACGGGTGGCACGCAGAGCAGACGTCGGCGCGGATCACGCCGCCGCCCACGGTGCTACGAGTGGTGAACGAGTTGCCACAGGTGCAGCTGACCTGGGTCTCCACGTACTCCGGGTGGATGTCGCGCTTCAAGGGAAACTCCTAGTGATCGGGAGGGTCCCGGGTCGTGGCACGGGCTTGCGTCACGTGAACCGGGGCCGACGTACCAGTCTGCCAGCACTGGCCGTATCTCCCAAAACCGGGGACGGCACGGAACTATTCCGCGCCGTCGTCCCGGGCCGGCGGGGTGCTCCTGACGACACCGCCGGTGTCCACCTCGTCACCGGCCGAGCCCTTGGTGGCCGAGCGCGGGATCGGCCGGTCGGCCCGCAGGGCGGCCCAGACCTGCTCGCTCTGGGCGGTCAGCGGCACGACCCGGTTGGGGTCCGCGGGGTCGTAGCGCACGGGCATGGTGACCATGGAGATGTTCTTGGAGCCCAGGCCCTTCAGGCTCTCCCCCAGGCCGACCAGCTTCTTCACCGAGGCCAGTTCGGAGTCGGTGGTGATGGCGCCGGTGGCGGTACTGGCGATCTTGTAGAGCCGGGCCGGGGAGCCGAGCACCCCGATGCTGTCGACCCGGTCGACCAGGGCCTTCATGAAGGCCTGCTGGAGTCTTATCCGGCCGAGGTCGCTGCCGTCGCCGACCCCGTGCCGGGTCCTGACCAGGCCGAGGGCCTGCTTGCCGTTCAGGTGGTGGGTGCCGGCCGGCAGGTGCAGATGGCTCTCGTCGTCGCTGATCGCGCGACTGGTGGTGACGCTCACCCCGCCGAGGGCGTCGATGAGCCGCTGGAAGCCGGTGAAGTCGACCTCCATGTAGTGGTCCATGCGGATGCCGGTCATCGTCTCGACGGTCTTGACCGTGCACGCGGGGCCGCCGACCGCGTACGCCTCGTTGAACATCTCGTTCGCCACGGCGGGCGCGGTGCCGCCGCCGGGCTGGGCGCAGGAAGGCCGGTCGACGAGGGTGTCGCGGGGGATGCTGACCACCGAGGCCCTGCGGTGGCCCGGGTAGACGTGGACGATCATCGCGGTGTCCGAGCGGGCCGTGCCGTCGTCCTCGCCGCCGCCGGCCTCTGCGTTCGCGCCGGACCGGGAGTCCGAGCCGAGGACGAGGATGTCCATCGAGCCGTTGTCGACGTCGCGGGGCCGGTCGCGGCCCAGCAGCGCGTTGATGTCGATACCGCGGATGTTCCCGTTGAGCTTGAGATACAGACAGCCCACCAACGCGGTGGCGAGCAGCAGGACGGTCGCCACGGCCCAGGCCGTGATGCGCAGGGCTCGGCTGCGGGCGCTCATGCGCCGTCGCGATGACGTCCGGCGTCCGTGGTCCGCCTCGTGGGCCATGAGCTCCTCAGTCCTCGTCGGCTCGTCGTGGCTTCGGGTGCCCCCCGTGGTCGTCGTCATCGGTCATGGGACGAAATGTCCCCTCTTGGGAGACGTCCCAGGACGTCTCGGGGTTCCTGGCGATCGTGCACACCAGCAATGACAGCGGGTCCCGGTGCGCCCTGTCCGAGGACGCGCCGGGACCCGTGGTCCGAGAGCCACACGGTCGGCCCTCACCTGGCGGTTCGGCCGGTCGCGCCGGCCGTGGTTCAGCCCAGGATGCCGTACTGCTGCCAGCCGGTCCCGATGGTCACCGGGGTGCCGAAGATGTCGGACGTGGCCTTGCCGGTGCCCGGGTACAGCCTGAGCGTGCCCCCGGAGGTGCGGGCCAGGAAGTCCGCCTTGCCGTCACCGGTGATGTCGCCGACGGCGGCGAAGCGGTTGTAGATGCTCCAGGTGCGCACCTTGACGCGGGCCGCGAGCGGGGCGGCGGCGTTGCCGGTGCCCTTGAGCACGTACACCGCGGAGCCGGAGGTGCTGCGGGCGAGCAGGTCGGCCCGGCCGTCGCCGGACAGGTCGCCGTGGCCGGCCAGCATGTTGTAGGCGTTCCACGCCTTGCTGGTGCCGACCTGCTTGCGGCCCGAGAACTTGCCGTTGCCGAGACCCGGGTACAGCCACAGCTTGCCGCCGGAGTCGACGGAGAGCACGTCCGGCAGCCCGTCACCGGTCATGTCGCCGGGGGCGATGATGCGGGTGCGGGTCTTCCAGTTGTCGAACAGCAGGGTCCACGTCCACTTCCAGCTGCCGCCGCGCAGCACGTAGTGGCCCCACTCGACGTCGCCGGTGGAACTGTCGCGGATCAGGAAGTCCTGGTTGCCGTCGCGGTCCAGGTCGGCCTGGATCAGCAGGTTCAGGCCGCCCCAGTAGCCGAGCGACTTGCGGGGCTTGAAGTACGTGCCCTTGGAGTCGTACTCGAAGCCGGTGAGGTCCGAGCTGCGGCGCGCGAAGAGGTCGGCGTTGTGGTCCCAGTTCAGGTTGGCGTCGTCGATGCGCGGGTACGTCGCGCCGACGTAGGTGCTCACCTTGGTGAAGACGCTGTAGGCGCCGGCCTCGACGCAGTTCTCCACGCCCCAGGAGACGACGCCGACGACCTTGTTGTTGACGATCAGCGGGCCGCCGGAGTCGCCGTTGCAGGACGCTGTGGTGCCGGTGTCGGAGCCGGTGGCCGGCTTGCCCGCGCAGACCATGTGGCCGGCGATGTAGTCCCCGCCCCAGAAGCCGGAGCAGGTGGCGCTGGAGTTGATCGGCACCGTCGCCACACGCAGGACGTCGGATATGTCCTCGCTGGTGGAACTGGTGCGGCCCCAGCCGTAGACCTTGGCGTTGGTGCCGGCCGCGTAGGAGGCGGTGTCGTTCGACGTCGTGATCGGGACCGGCTTCGCCTTGACCGGGTCCGGCAGGGTCAGCACGGCGATGTCGTTGTCGATCGTGCTCGCGTTGTACGACGGGTGGCTCCACTGGCGCTGCACGGGGGAGAGCGTGCCGCCGTCGGTGTCGGCGAGCTGGGCGGTGCCGGTGAGGACGACGCCGTGGGCGTGCCAGTTGTAGTGGCTGACGCAGTGCGCCGCCGTGAGGATCTTCGTCGGGGCGACGACCGTGCCGCCGCAGAAGAACCCGATGTCGTCGCCCTCGTCGGCGGTGCCCCTGTCGTCGTCGTACCACAGCTGCGCCATCCAGGGCGCCGTGGTCATGCTGGTGGGCGTGCCGCCGATGATCTTCGGGTCGATCGTGGCGGAGGACGATCCGGAGGCGGCCCTGGAGCCCGCGGCGGGGCTCTTGCCGACGGTGGCGCCGGCCAGGGGGGCCGTACCGCCGGTCCTGGCGTCGGTCTCGACCGCGTCACGGACGCGGTCGGTCAGCTCGGCCTTCGAAGTGGTGGCGAGGTGCGGCCGGCCGGTGGCCGGGACGGGCAGTGGTGCGGCGGTGGCTGCGTCCGCGGGCGCCATCAGGACCGCGCCCGCGATGGCGGCGGCGAGCGCCGCGGCGGCCGCGGGGAGCGCTATGCGCATCTTGCGTCCGTGCTTCCCGCCCTTGCTGGCGAAGAACACTCGGGTCTCCTGTCGGGTGGTGGAGATGCACGGCGACAGGAAGGACCGCGGGTCGTGGGCAGCACGAGGGCAACGCAAGACGGCCGCTCGGTTCTGCGGACCCGGAAAAGGTTCCCCCCTTTGTCCGTGGCCGAGTGATCCTATGGCCAAAGGGGCGGGTCCCGACACTCAAGTGCCGGGACCCGCCCCTTTGTTCATCCGGGCGTCAGTCGTTGTTCGTGCCCGGAGTCGTCTTCGCGATCTGCATGAGGAACTCGGCGTTGGACTTGGTCTGCTTCATCTTGTCCAGCAGCAGCTCGATCGCCTGCTGCGAGTCGAGCGCGTGCAGCACCCGGCGCAGCTTCCAGACGATGCTCAGTTCGTCGGGAGCGAGCAGGATCTCCTCCTTGCGGGTACCGGACGGGTCGACGTCGACCGCCGGGAAGATCCGCTTGTCGGCGAGCTTCCGGTCGAGCTTGAGCTCCATGTTGCCGGTGCCCTTGAACTCCTCGAAGATCACCTCGTCCATGCGCGAGCCGGTCTCGACCAACGCGGTGGCCAGGATGGTCAGCGAGCCGCCGTCCTCGATGTTGCGCGCGGCACCGAAGAAGCGCTTCGGCGGGTACAGCGCGGTCGAGTCGACACCACCGGACAGGATGCGGCCGGAGGCGGGCGCCGCGAGGTTGTACGCGCGGCCCAGGCGGGTGATGGAGTCCAGCAGGACCACCACGTCGTGACCGAGCTCCACCAGGCGCTTGGCCCGCTCGATGGCGAGCTCGGCGACCGTGGTGTGGTCCTCGGCCGGGCGGTCGAAGGTCGAGGAGATGACCTCGCCCTTCACCGACCGCTGCATGTCGGTGACCTCTTCGGGACGCTCGTCGACGAGGACGACCATCAGGTGGCACTCGGGGTTGTTGCGGGTGATCGCGTTGGCGATCGCCTGCATGATCATGGTCTTGCCGGTCTTCGGCGGGGCCACGATCAGACCGCGCTGGCCCTTGCCGATCGGCGCGACGAGGTCGATGATCCGGGTCGTCAGCACGCCCGGGTCGGTCTCCAGGCGGAGCCGGTCCTGCGGGTAGAGCGGCGTCAGCTTGTTGAACTCCGGTCGCCCGCGCCCGGAGTCGGGGGCCATGCCGTTGGTCGAGTCCAGGCGGACCAGCGCGTTGAACTTCTCGCGGCGCTCGCCGTCCTTCGGCTGCCGGACGGCGCCGGTGACGTGGTCGCCCTTGCGCAGGCCGTTCTTGCGGACCTGGGCGAGCGAGACGTACACGTCGTTCGGGCCGGGCAGGTAGCCGGAGGTCCGGATGAACGCGTAGTTGTCGAGGATGTCCAGGATGCCCGCGACCGGGATCAGGACGTCATCGTCGGCGACCTGCGGCTCGCTCGCGAAGTCCTCGCGGCGGTTGGTGCCCCGCCCGCGGCGGTCGCGGTAACGTCCCCGGCGCCGGCGGCCGCTGCCGTCGAACTCGTCGTCGTCCTGCGCGCCGCCACCCTGCGGGCCGCCCTGCTGCTGGTGGCCCTGCTGGCCGCCGCCGCCCTGCTGACGCTGCTGCTGGCCGCCGTCCTGCTGGCGCTGCTGGCCACCGCCGTCCTCGCCGCCCTTTCGGCGGTCGCGCTGACGGTCGCGCTGGCGGTCGCGACGGCTCTCGCGGCGGTCCTCGCCGCCCTTGGCGTCGCCGCCGGAACGGCCCTCGGCCGTGTCGGCCGCGGCCTCGGCACGGGCGTCCGCCCGGCCCTCGCCCCGGCTGTCGGCGGACTGCTCCGCCTTGGCCGCCGGAGCGGCCTTCTCGCCGGCCGGCTGGCCGGGGATCTCGATCTGCTTCGGCTGCTGCTCGGTGCCCGTGGCGGCCGGGGCCTCGCCGGATTCACCCGTACGGGTGCGCGAGGTGGCGCGACGCTTCGGCTTGTCGGCGGCGGGCTCGGCGCCCTCGCCCGCAGTGGCCTTGGCGCCGCCGGACTGCGCGGCCTTGATGGTCTCGATGAGCTGGCTCTTGCGCATCCGCGCGGTGCCCTTGATGCCCAGACCGGAGGCGAGCTGCTGCAGCTCGGCGAGAACCATGCCCTCCAGACCGGTACCCGCGCGGCGGCGCCGCGCGGCGGGGGCAGTGGCAGCACCGGTGGCAGGCGCGGCAGCATCGGACGCGGCGACAGGGCTGTCTGCGCGTACGCCCATCAGATCGGTGGTGTCGCTCACGAAGGGTCCTTCCCTGGAGCGGACGTCGGCCTGTCTGGCTCGGCGACCGGTTGTGCTGTCCGGATCCGGTCCATATGACTGTCCGGATTCGGGGCGGTGGTCCGCCGGATTGGCGGAGAAATGATGGAACGAGTCAAAACAAAGTTCCGGCGAGGTGAGAGTTCACTCTCGGGTGAAATGTCACCCGCGCCGACTCCGGAGCGTGCTCGGCACTGCTCAGGCAGGCTGCCTATGCGGTGTGGGAGGCTCCCGGAAGAATGGCGGTCCCGATGCGGGACACAGAGCACCCGGACAACAGGAACAACGGTTCAGTACCTGAGTCCGCGAGTGCAGCAATGAGATTAACACTACCCGATCCACCAAACATTCCCCCTCTCTTCGACCGGCAATCGTGTCACTGCCCCACAGCGAGTGGCAGCACACTCGCCCCCAACGCGTCGAGGGCCAGGCGATGGGCCGCCCACCCCTCCCCCGCGAGCAGGGAGACCTTGTCCGCGGTGTCCTCGCCCGCCAGCGCCAGCACGGTCGGTCCCGCACCGGAGATGACAGCAGGGACGCTCTCGGCGCGCAGAAGGTTCACCAGGGCCACGCTCTCGGGCATGGCGGGAGCCCGGTACTCCTGGTGCAGCCGGTCCTCGGTGGCGGGGAGCAGCAGCTCGGGGCGCCTGGTCAGGGCCTCGACGAGCAGTGCGGCGCGTCCCGCGTTGGCCGCGGCGTCCACATGCGGGACGGTGCGCGGCAGCAGTCCCCTGGCGGTCTCGGTCAGCACCGGCCTCGACGGCACGAAGACGACCGGAACGACCGACTCGACAGGGTCCATCCGGACGGCGTGCGCGGAGCCGCCCTCCGTCCAGGCGAGGGTGAAGCCGCCGAGCAGGCAGGCGGCGACGTTGTCGGGGTGGCCCTCGATCTCGTTGGCCAGTTCCAGCACGGCGGCCTCGTCGAGCCGTTCCTGGCCGCCTATCGTCACCGCGCGGGCGGCCATGATGCCGGCGCAGATGGCGGCGGAGGAGGAGCCGAGGCCGCGGCCGTGCGGAATGCGGTTGGCGCAGACGACCTCCAGGCCGCGCGGCTGGCCGCCCAGCAGGTCGAAGGCGGTCCGCAGGGAGCGCACGACCAGGTGGTTCTCGTCGCGGGAGAGCGTCCCGGCGCCTTCGCCGGCGATGTCGACGTGCAGACCGGAGTCGGCCACCCGGACCACGACGTCGTCGTAGAGCCCGAGGGCCAGGCCGAAGGCGTCGAAGCCCGGTCCGAGGTTGGCGCTGGTCGCGGGGACGCGCACTCGGACGGCGGCGGCGCGGAAGGCGGGTCCGGCCATCGTTCGATGACTCTCCTTGCTTCAAGTGCGTTCCGCCCCGCGGCACGGAGGGACCGTTGCCGTACGGGGGCGGGGACTTGGGGGACCGTACCAGGACCGACCCCGGCGGGGGACGATGCCATTGGCATGGGCCGGAACGGCGTGCAGTGGCGCCGGTGTGAAGCCAGCCTATCGAAGGAAGGTTCTGCTGCGACATAGGGCGCACGGACAGCGCGTGATGCGTGTCGCGAGCGGGTCCGTGCGCCCCTGCTGCCGGAGGCGGTCAGTGCAGCCCGAGCCGGTCGGCGGCCGCGTCGGCGTCGACGGGGACGACGATCGGCTGCGGGGCGCCCTCCACCGCCCAGCCCGGGTCCTTCAGGCCGTTGCCGGTGACGGTGCAGACGATGCGCTGACCCGGGTCGACCTCGCCCTGCTCGGCCGCCTTGAGCAGCCCCGCGACGCTCGCGGCGGAGGCCGGCTCCACGAAGACGCCCTCCTGTGCGGCCAACAGCCGGTAGGCGGACAGAATTTGACGATCCGTCACCGAGTCGATGAGGCCCCCGGATTCATCCCGCGCCTCCTCCGCGTACCGCCAGGACGCCGGGTTGCCGATCCGGATCGCGGTGGCGATCGTCTGCGGCTTCAACACGGGGTGGCCGAGCACGATCGGGGCCGCGCCCAGCGCCTGGAAGCCCCACATGCGCGGGTTGCGGGTGGAGATCCCGTCGGCGGAGTACTCGCGGTACCCCTTCCAATAGGCCGTGATGTTCCCCGCGTTGCCCACCGGCAGCACATGGATGTCGGGGGCGTCGCCGAGCGCGTCGACAATTTCGAACGCGGCCGTCTTCTGACCCTCGATGCGCGCCGGGTTCACCGAATTCACCAGCGCCACCGGGTACTTGTCGGACAGCCCGCGCGCGAGATCGAGGCAGTCGTCGAAGTTGCCGTCCACCTGGAGGATGCGCGCGCCGTGCACCAGCGCCTGGCCCATCTTGCCCAGCGCGATCTTGCCCTGCGGCACCAGCACCGCGCACACCATCCCGGCGCGCACCGCGTAGGCGGCCGCCGAGGCGGAGGTGTTGCCCGTGGAGGCGCAGATGACGGCCTGCGCGCCCTCCTCCTTGGCCTTGGAGATGGCCATCGTCATGCCGCGGTCCTTGAAGGAACCGGTGGGGTTGGCGCCCTCGACCTTCAGGTACACATCACAGCCCGTGCGCTCGGACAGCACCTGGGCGGGGACCAGCGGCGTGCCGCCCTCCAGCAAGGTGACCACGGGGGTCCGCTCGGTGACCGGGAGGCGCTCCCGGTACTCCTCGATGAGGCCGCGCCACTGGTGGGTGGCGGAGCCGCGGACGGCGGAGACTGCGTTCATCTCTGGATCACTCCCCTTCGACGCGCATGATGCTGGCGACGCCCCGTACGGTGTCGAGTTTGCGCAGGGCCTCGACGGTGGCCGCGAGCGCGGCGTCCGGTGCGCGATGGGTGACGACGACGAGGGAGGCCTCGCCGCCGTCGAGGGCGAGGCGTCCGTCCTCGGCGACGCCGCTCTGCTCCCTGCCCTGCTGGCGGACGGTGTCGATGGACACCTGATGCTCGGCGAAGACCGTGGCCACCTGGGCCAGAACACCCGGTTTGTCGGCCACGTCCAGGCTGATGTGATAGCGGGTGACCACGTCGTCCATCGGGCGCACGGTCAGCCGCGCGTAGGCCGACTCCCCCGGCCCGGTGGTCTTCGCCAGCTTGTTGCGGCAGGTGGCGACGAGGTCGCCCAGCACCGCGGAGGCGGTCGGCGAGCCGCCCGCGCCGGGACCGTAGAACATCAGCCGGCCGGCGGCCGCGGCCTCCACGAAGACCGCGTTGTAGGCCCCGCGCACGTTCGCCAGCGGGTGCGTCAGCGGGATCATCGCCGGGTGCACCCGGGCCGTCACCGAACTGCCGTCGGCGCTGCGCTCGCAGATCGCCAGCAGCTTGACCGTGCAGCCCATCTCCTTGGCCGAGGCGATGTCGCCCGCGGTGACCTCGGTGATGCCCTCGCGGTGCACGTCGCCGATGGTCACCCGGGTGTGGAAGGCGATGCCGGCCAGGATCGCGGCCTTGGCCGCCGCGTCGAAGCCCTCGACGTCGGCGGTCGGGTCGGCCTCGGCGTAGCCCAGCGCGGTGGCCTCGTCCAGCGCCTCGGAGTAGCCGGCGCCCGTGGAGTCCATCTTGTCGAGGATGAAGTTGGTCGTGCCGTTGACGATGCCGAGCACCCGGTCGACCCGGTCGCCGGCCAGCGACTCGCGCAGCGGCCGGATCAGCGGGATGGCGCCGGCGACCGCGGCCTCGTAATAGAGGTCGACGCCCGCCTCGACGGCCGCGCCGTGCAGCGCGGTGCCGTCGGCGGCCAGCAGCGCCTTGTTGGCCGAGACCACGCTCGCGCCGTGCTCGAAGGCCGTGGTGATCAGCGAGCGGGCCGGCTCGATGCCGCCGATGACCTCGACGACCACGTCGATGTCCCCGCGTTTGACCAGGGCGGTCGCGTCCGTGGTCAGCAGTTCGGGGGCCACCCCCGCGCGCACCCGGTTCGGGCGGCGCACCGCGATGCCCGCGAGCTCCACGGGCGCGCCGATGCGCGCGGCGAGGTCGTCCGCGTGCGTCGTCATGATGCGCGCCACCTCTGAGCCGACCACACCACAGCCCAGCAGCGCCACCTTCAGCGGACGCGTACGCATCATCCGACCTCGCTTCGCGTTTTCGGCTCTTTCGAGCTCTTTGGACGGTCCCAGTCTCACGCACCGGACGGGAGAATCCACGCCGTGTCCGGATCGCGAGACCGGGCCCCTTATTCGTGAGATCCCACGTCAGCCGACGTCGAGACGGAGGAGATCCTCCTGCGTCTCACGCCGGACGATCACCCGGGCCGCGCCGTCCCCGACCGCGACGACCGGCGGCCGCAGCGCGTGGTTGTAGTTGCTCGCCATCGAGCGGCAGTACGCCCCCGTCGCGGGCACCGCCAGCAGATCGCCGGGGGCCAGGTCCGCGGGGAGGAAGGCGTCCCGTACGACGATGTCGCCCGACTCGCAGTGCTTGCCGACCACCCGCGCCTGCATCGGCGCGGCGTCGCTGCTGCGCGACACCAGCGCGACGCTGTACTCGGCGTCGTACAGCGCGGTGCGGATGTTGTCCGACATGCCGCCGTCCACGCTGACGTAGGTGCGCAGCCCCTCCAGCGGCTTGATCGTGCCCACCTCGTAGAGGGTGAACGCGGTCGGGCCGACGATCGCCCGGCCCGGCTCGACCGACAGCCGCGGGGCGGCCAGGTCCGCCGCCCGGCACTCGCGGGCGACGATCTCGCCCAGCGCCTTGGCGATCTCGTGCGGCTCGCGCGGGTCGTCGTCCGGGGTGTACGCGATGCCGAGACCTCCGCCGAGGTCGATCTCGGGCAGTTCCACGCCGTGTTCGTCGCGGATCTGCTTCAACAGCCCGATCACCCGGTGCGCGGCCACCTCGAAGCCCGAGGTGTCGAAGATCTGCGAACCGATGTGGGAGTGGATGCCGACCAGTTCCAGCGACTCCAGCCGCAGCACACGGCGCACCGCCTCGGCGGCGTCGCCGCCGGTCAGGGAGAAGCCGAACTTCTGGTCCTCGTGGGCGGTGGCGATGAACTCGTGGGTGTGCGCCTCGACGCCGACCGTGACCCGGATCTGCACCGGCTGCCGCCTGCCCAGGCGCTGCGCGGCGTCCGCGACCCGGACGATCTCCTGGAACGAGTCGAGCACGATGCGGCCCACCCCGGCCTCGACGGCCTGGTGGATCTCCTCGCCGCTCTTGTTGTTGCCGTGCAGCGCGATGCGCTCGGCCGGCATCCCCGCGGACAGGGCCACCGCCAGCTCGCCGCCCGAGCAGACGTCGAGGTTCAGGCCCTCCTCGTCCAGCCAGCGCACCACGGCGCGGGACAGGAACGCCTTGCCCGCGTAGAAGACGTCGGCGCCGTCGCCGAAGGCCTCGCGCCAGGCGCGGCAGCGGGCCCGGAAGTCGGACTCGTCCAGGATGTAGGCGGGGGTGCCGAACTCCTCGGCGAGTTGCCGGACGTCCAGCCCGCCCACGGTGGTGACGCCGTCGGCGCCACGGGTGACGGTGCGGGCCCAGACCCGGGGGTCGAGGGCGTTGAGGTCGGCGGGCGGCGCGGCGTAGTGGCCCTCGGGGAGGACATCGGCGTAACGGGGCCCGGCGGGGTGTGCGGATCGGCTCATCGTCTGGTGCTCTTCGCTCTCACAGGTGTCGGGGGGCGCTGATGCCGAGCAGGGTCAGGCCGTTGGCGAGCACGGTCCCGGCGGCGTCGGCGAGGGCCAGCCGGGCCCCGTGAACGGCCGAGGGTTTCTCGTCGCCCTTGGGCAGGGCCGGGCACATGTCGTGGAAGCGGAGGAAGGCGTCCGCGGTGTGTTCGAGGTGCCGGGCCACCCGGTCCGGCGCGCCGTGCCGGGCCGCGGCCTCCACGGTGCGGGGGAAGTCGGCGATCAGGCCGAGCAGTTCGGCCTCCGCGGGGTGGCGGTGGCCTGCGTCGCGGGTGCGCGGTTCGATGCCCAGATCGTGGGCGCCGCGCAACAGGGCGCGGGTACGGGCGTGAGCGTAGCGGACCCGGAACAGGGGGTTGCTCTCACGCTGCGCGAGGTGCTCGGCGGGGTCGGTGCGGGGGGCGTCCTCGGCGGGCGGGCGCAGCAGGGCCCAGGCGGTGGCGTCGGGGCCGAGGGTGCGGAGCAGTTCGTCCGCCGTCTCCGGTACGGGGTGCGGTCGCGGCCGGCGGGCGGGCGGGGTGATGCCGGTGGCGGTGCGGAGGCGGTGCAGGGCGGCGGCGAGGGTGTCGGCGCGGGCGTCGCCGGTGGGGGCGGCGGGGGCGGGCTCTGGAGCCGGCGCGTTGTGGAGGCCGATGCCGTAACGCGGGCCCTGCGCGCGGACCAGGTCGACGAGGGCGCCGTACGACTCCCCCTCAAGGGTGATGTTGAGGAACCCGGGGTGGGCGACGTCGACCCGCGCGATGCCGGGGAGGGCGGTGAGGTGGCCCCGGATGACGTCGGCGACGGCGGGGGGCGGGGCGCCGGTGAGGGGGGCGAGTTGGAGGGCCACGTTGGTGGCGTAGTCCCCGCATCCGGGGCGCGGCGGCCGGCGTACGACGACCCGGTCGGGGACGGGTCCCGTGAGCTGGAGCTCCCCGGCCTCGACGGCACGGCGCACCGCGCTCAGCACGGTGCGGGAAAGCTCGGCGGGCGTCACGCTCGCAAGCCTAGGCGAGGAAGGGGGTGACCAGGCGAACCGTTTTCACCCCTCGGGCGGCCCTGCGAGCGGCTTCGAGCGTTGCCGGTCAGGCGCTGCCGGGACTGGCGGCGGGAGCCTCTTCCTCTTCCCCGGTCCCGTCTCGCCCCGGGATGTCGGCGAGCGCACGGACGACGCGCACGAGATCGCCGGGCTCGAACGGCTTGCTCAGGAAGGCGTCCACGCCGGCGGCGACACCGCTCTCGACCTCCGCCTGGGTGCAGGCGCTGATCATGACGATGCGGACGTCGCGGGTGCGGGGATCGGCACGCAGGCGGGCCGCCGTCCGTATCCCGTCCAGGCGCGGCATGACGACGTCCAGGGTGACCACGTCGGGCCGCACACGCTGCACCACGTCCAGGCACTCGACACCATCGGCCGCGGTCACGACCTCGAAGCCCTCCAGCTCGAGATTGACCCTGATCAACTGCCGGATGACCTTGTTGTCGTCGACCACAAGCACCCGGCCGGACGCGCCCGGCACACTGCGAAGCCTAGGCGCGCGACATGGGATGCGTCCGCGTTTTCCCCACTTCTTCCCCGACCGGAGGACGCGGGGCGGATGGCCGGGACGGCGGCGCGGGCCGTCCGCTACGGGGGCGCAACGCGGGCCCGACACCGGCCCGACGCGGGCCCGACGCCCCGGGAAACCCTGTACACGGTCACCCCCTGCGTACTGGTAAGGTTTCACCCGTCACCGCCACGGCGGACGACACGCCCCCGTAGCTCAGGGGATAGAGCAACGGCCTCCGGAGCCGTGTGCGCAGGTTCGAATCCTGCCGGGGGCACCTCGCACGAGGTGCCAAAAGACCCCGCCACCAGCCAAGATGCTGAGTGCGGGGTCTTTGCGTATGCGCAGTCGTATGCCGTCGAAAGTGGCTGTAGGACGGGGTCTGTGGACTATCCGTGGACGGGATCTTGGGGCATCGTCCCTGGTCAGCCCCGGAAAATAGCGAAGGCCCCTGGAGAGGTCCCGGTGCCTGTGGAAACCAGCGCCGGTCCGACAGGCCTGTGCGCCCGACACCGCTGGGCCGGCAGCGATGCGCAGCAAGCGTCGCCAGCGCGGACGACCGGCATCGGTGGCGCCAAGCGCTACCCGGACAGTGCGGTCTGCAAGAAGGGGAAGACACCGGCCGACGCGAACGCCACTGGGGCCGCTGGCTCCTGGCCGGGCTGGCCCGGTATGCCTGATGACACGCCGGGCCCACCGTATGGCGTTGACTACCACCAGATGAGTACGAATCCGTTAGCGCCGTTCGTGGCAGGTATGCCTGGAGCTTCCCTCGCGCCGTCACCGCCCAGGCTCACACCCGGCGGCGCGGGCACAATGCCGTTGACCCCGGGGCTGCCCCCCTGGCCGGTGTTTGGTGGAGGGGTACCGAACTCGGCCCGCTGGCCGTCCGCGCCCTGGTAGGCCAATCCGCCCGTCGGACAGTCCCCGGTCCCGCCAGGAGTGGGGCGGGGGGGATCTGCAAAACCCCCACCGGCGCCGCCGGTGGCGCTCGCGACTATCTGGCCGCCGGGATCGCTCACCGTGCTGGTCGACCCGACGGTGCCGGGCATGAGGGGCGGCCCGCCGGTCCCGCCCTGACCGACCGTTACCTCGTACGTCGACCCCGGCTGCACGGGTACGGCGCACCATGCGAAGCCACCAGCACCTCCGCCGGCGCCCACAGTCAGATTCCCGATTACTCCACCACCACCGCCGCCGGAGCCCCAAATCTGAACGAAGACCTTGGTGACCCCGGCGGGCGGGACAAACTGCCCGCTGCTGGGAAATAGCAACAGGTCGTGCTCGGCGCCGGGCCCGGGAGGACCAGGCGGTCCTGGAGGTCCTGGGGGTCCGGGAGGGCCAGGGCGGCCCGGGGGCTTCGGGCAGTAGCCGGGCGAGGCCGGGACGGAGAAGCACGAGAAGGCTGTCTGCTGGGCGTCATGCTCCTCGGCCGCCGCAACATGTCCCGTGGTATCGGCGTACGCCATACCCGTCACGGCACCGGACGCCAGTGCCACGCTCGCGGCTACCGTCCACACGCGCACACAGCCTGGGCGCCGCCGTATCGAGGCCTGGGGCCTGGTTATTCGGTACAACACGTCACCTCCAGGAATGGGCTCTCAAGGGGCGGCCCGCGCCGCCTCCCCTAGGGGAAGCTGCCGTGGGGCAGCAACGAACCCACAGCAAGAATTCCTCCGAGTTACGTGATGTGCACTTTCGGTAGCCGACTGGGTGACTTTTCAGCCGTCGCCGACATGCGCAGCCGTCCGTACGCCGCAGAAAGTGGCTGTAGGGCGGAGTCTGTGGACAGGATCTTGGCCCATCGGCCCAGGCCAACCCCCGAAAACGACGAAGGCCCCCGGACAGGTCCAGGGGCCAGGATCACAGAAGTCAGCGGCTCGTCACTCGTACTCGCGCAGCAGATCCTCGATCCGTCGGTTTGCAACCTCCTGCCGGCCGTCGATGCACTTGGCGTACCGACTCAGCAGCACCTCCACACTGTTGCCCGCCGGGTCTGCTGCAGGTTTGGGTGACAGGCTGACCTGCCCCACCTCTCTGGTTCCAGTTTTGGTGGCTAACTGACAGCCCTTCACGGAAGGCTGGCAGTCATGCCTCGTCCCTATCCTCCGGAGTTCCGGGCGCGTGCCATCGCGCTCATCCGCGCCGGCAAGCAGGCCAAACAGACGGCGGTGGAGCTCGGCATCCATCCCGTCACGTTGTCGAAGTGGTTGCGGCAAGACGACATCGACAACGGGCGGCGACCGGGAACGCCGTCGAGCGAGTCTGCTGAGTTGCGGGCCGCTCGCCGGCGGATCCATGAGCTGGAAACCGAGGTGGCGATCGTCCGGCAGACGGCGAAGTTCCTCGGTGAGGACAAGCCGGCCCCAAAAGGCTCTACCCGGTGATCGACCGACTCGTCGATGCCGGGGCACCGGTCAACAGGTGCTGCCGGATCCTTGGTGTCGCCCGGCAGAACTATTACAAGCACAAGCGCACACCGACCACTCCACGGCAGCTACGGCGAGACTGGCTGACCGGGCTGATCCGAGAGGTTCACGTCGCTTCCCGCGGCACTTACGGCTACCGCCGCATCCACGCCGAGCTCACCCTGGGCATGGGCATCCGGGTCTGCACCAGGACCGTGTCGGTGCTCATGACACAAGCCGGGATCCACGGCCTGGTGACGCACTGCATCGCAACAGGCTGTCGCGGGCCCTTCTATCAACGAACAATCTCGAAGAAACCGAGCAGCACAGTCGCGAGATCTGCGGATACTCCGAGATCGGCTACGAGCGGAACAAGGCCCTGTGGCTATCGGGGCATGACCAGGCCGAGCTCAATCCCATCGCGGTGCTGACAGAGCTGACCCGCTTCGAAGCTGAGGCTCACAGCCATGGGATCACCCACACGACGTTCCGGCGCCTGACGGAAGCCCTCGATCTGCCCGGGGCTCAGCGCGAAGAACTGCGCGCGCTCCTGATCGCCATGCGCCCCGGACAGTACACAGCCCCCCTCTGGAGCATCGCAGCCTCCTCCTGAGTTACAACCGTCTTCACGGGTTCAAGATGCTCGCTTCGCTCGCTGCGGCGCCAGCGCGGCGCCGCCCGCCGTCACTCCTAATGGGGACGTAAGCGTTGGGGATGGCCGACACGTGGTGAGCCGTATTCGCTCCTGAGGCACTGACCTCTCAAGGCAGAGCCGGTCCCGT
>NZ_JBHXSO010000015.1:0-121006 GCF_042714775.1 Streptomyces sp. NPDC058691
GGGTCGGGGGTCAGATCGGCCTGAGCCGGCAGGTCCATCGAGGTGGGGACGTCGGCCTCGATACGGTCCAGGACGAACGTGCCCGCCTTCTGCTGCGAGACGCTGGTGTTGATCCCCTGGAAACCCGAGATCGCGATCGGGAACTTCGTGCCCGCCGGGACCTGGAACGTCGCATACTGCCAGTCACTGCCGGCATTCAGGCCGGTGCCGTAGATGCCGTTGCTCTTGCCGGCCGAGTCCGTGTACGCGATGTAGGTGAGGCCGCTGGGCACGCTGATGCTGGACTTGAGCCGCACCCGCAGGCGCAGCGGCTGGCCGGGCACCGAGACGCGCTGGGCCGACGACGCCGAGGTGATGCCGACGTTGCGCATCGCGTTGAAGTCGATCCGCAGGCCCTCGGGGGCCTTGGAGAACGTCGTGGCCGCGGTGCTGTTGTTGCGCCAGCGGGCCAGCACGTCGTCGTCGAAGTCGTAGACCGTCTTGGTCTGCACGCCGATCGTGATCGGCAGCTGCGCCGACACACCATCGACCGAGATCTTCAGGATCGTGCTCGCGTTGGCGAGCGGGGTGATCCGCAGCTTGCCGCCCACGGACTTGATGTCCACGACATCGTGGTCGTAGTCCAGCGAGAGGTCCTGCGGGTCGATCGGGGCCGTGTAACCCTCGCCGTCGCGGCCGGTCACCGAGACGGTGGTCGCGTCGTCGGGCGTCGCGGAGGCGATCGACAGGAGCTGGGAGGACGGCTCGACGCTGGTCAGCGGGCCGAGGACGGAGACCGTCCCGTGCGCCTGCACGTCACCCGCGGTCGCGTCGACCGTGACCGGGCCGTGCGCCTGGGGCGCCGTGAGCGTGTCGCCCTCGACGGTCGCCTCACGCGCGGACCACTGCACGGAGTCGGAGTCCACCGTCACCGGCGTCTGGTGGTTGTCGACACCCGCCGCGGAAAGCACGCGGTGCAGCCCCGGGAAGACCTTCACATCGCCGTCGGCCGACGCCGCACCGGGCGCGGGCTTGACGACGAGCTGGTGCAGCTTGCCGTCGCCCTTCGCGACGAACACGCCGACGCCGTTGGGGTCGTTGCGCTCGTGGCCGTCGGACGGGACGTTGCGGACGGTCGCGTCGTCGTCGCCCAGCCCGCGGGCGACCATGGTGGACGAGCCGCCGCCGTCGAGGTTGACCGCGGTCTCCACGCCCATCGCGGCGAGGTCACGGGCTTCCTTGTCGATCCCGATGCCGCCCTTGCCGGTGCCGCCCGGGCCGTCCCAGGTGGCGAGGACGAGCGTCTTGCCGCCGTCCTTGAAGCCGAGCGCGGTGCGCGGGGCGATCGACGGGTCGAGGCCCTTGACGGGCTGACCGCCGGTGACGATGGTGCCACCGTGACCGATCGCGAACTGCATCGTCTTGGCAACGTTGTCAGCGAGCGAGTAGCTGAGTTCCGCCGGGTCGCCGGGCTGCAGCGCGCGGATCGCGGCCGCCGAGGCGCCGCGGCCGACGAGCACGAAGGCGTCGTCCGGGATCGCTCCAGAGCCCGCGGGACCGTTGGGGGTGACCGACACGACCGTGCCGTTCTTGACCAGGACCTCGGCGATCTGGTCGTTGGCGACGGCCGTCAGGCCGCTGTTGCGGCTGTAGGTGCCCCACGCGGGCGTGAACGCGACCATGCCGTCGACGGGGATGCCGCCGCCGTTCGCGGCGTTGATCGACAGGACTTTGTGGTCCGCGCCAGCGAACTTCGCCGTCGTGTTGACGGTCAGGTCCACGAGCTGGGCGACGCCGTCCTTGCTGACACCGACGTGCTTGCGGCCGCCGGAGATGTCGGCGGTCTTGACGAGCTGTCCGTTCTGGACCTCGCCGCCGAGCGCCGCGTTGGAGTTGCCGATGTCGAAGAAGTCGCCGTTCACGCCCGCGACGGCGCCGGCCTGGTTGACGGCCGTGCTGAGCGGCCCGCCGGAGGCGACCGGTCCGGAGCTGAGCAGATCCGTGCCGACCGCGCTGTTGGACAGGTCGACGGTCAGGAACTGCGCGTCGTACCAGCCCTTCTGGTCGACCGCCTTCACGTGCTGCAGGCCGATCCCCGGACCGATCTTCTCGGACGTGTTGATCAGCGGGATGCCGCCGGTGACGGGCGCGGGCCGGCTGCTGTCCGCGTACGCCACGGCAGGCGCGGCCGCCAGCGCGGTCGCCGTGGCGAGCACCACGAGCAGTGGCCTTGCACGCCGATGGTTCAAGACCATCATTTTCATGGAAACCTCGGGTCCTGAAGGGACACGGAGGCAACGCCTCCGCTACGCCCATGTCGATCATGGGTGCGGACCCGATTAGAGAGATCCAGTGAAGAGTGCACATGACATCTTCACGATCGGGCAGTGAACCCTGGCTGTGAGCTTGGGTCACCGGTCCACGGCCTGATGCTCCGTCAGAGACGGTGACGAAAAGCGTTCTGCATGGCCAGGCCATTCAACATATGTGTAATGAGTGGGAGTTGACATCACCCCACCGGCCGGCCCGGCGGCACGTCTCTGTTACTGTCCCCGCCGACAGGCCACTTCGGGGGCTCGGATCGACCGGCCGCGCCCATGGAATCACTCTTCGGCGGAGGAACGCATGGGAGAGGCCGTTGTCGTCGGTGCCGGGCCCACGGGCCTGTGGCTGGCGGCGGAGCTGTGCATGGCGGGCGTCGACGTGACGGTCGTCGAGAAGCGCGAGGAGCGTTTTCCCCATTCGAAGGGGTTCACGATCCACCCGCGGACCATGGAGATCTGGGCGTCGCGCGGAATCGGCCACCTCTTCCTCGACGAGGGCAGGAAGATCCCGAACTCCCATTTCGGCCTGCTAGACCGCCGCGTCGACTTCAGCACGCTGGACACCCCCTTCCCCCACATCCTCGTACTGGGGCAGCCGAGGGTGGAGGAACTGCTCGAGCAGCACGCCCTGAGGCTGGGCGTGGACATCAGGCGTGGACACTGCTTCGCCGGCCTGACGCAGGATGCCGATTCGGTGGTGGCCCGTGTGGAGACCGCGGGCGGGCAGTACACGCTGGAGGCCGACTACCTGGTCGGGTGCGACGGCGCCGCGAGCGAGGTCCGCAAGGCCGTCGGTATCGGCTTCCCTGGGACGGACTCCACCGCGTACACCTGGATCGCCGACGTCACCCTCGACGACCCGCCCGACGTTCCGTACTTCCAGCGGAACAGCGCCGCGGGCCAGGCACTCATCGTGCCCATGGGCAACGGCGTCCACCGCGTCGGCGGGGTCAACGCGGGCGAGGAGGGCGAGGACGACTGGACGGAACATGCCGGGGCGGAGGAGCTGCGCGTCCGCCTGGCGGCCATAGCCGGCTCGGACTTCGGCCTCCGCGATCCCCTCTGGGTGTCGCGGACGGGATCGGCCAACCGGCTCGCGGAGCGCTACCGGTGCGGGCGCGTCCTTCTGGCCGGGGACGCCGCTCACCGCATCTTCCCCGTCGGCGGCCTGGGCTTGAACGTCGGTCTCCAGGACGCCTGGAACCTGGGGTGGAAGCTCGCGGCCACGCTGCGGGACTGGGCGCCGGACGGTCTGCTGGAGACCTACCACGACGAACGCCACGCGGCCGGTGTCTCCCTGATGGAACTCGTCCGCGCGCAGACGTCGCTCATGACCGACTTCAGACCGGATCTGCTGTCCCTGCGGGCGGTGCTGAACCGGGCCATAGCCGACGTGCCCGCGTTCTCCTCGTCGCTGGCGATGGAGATGTCCGGGCTCGCCGTCGCCTATCCGCCGGGCGGAGAGCCCCATCCGCTCGTCGGCCACCGGGCCCCGGACCTCCGGCTCTCCGACGGCAGGGGGCTCTTCTCGGTTCTCGCCCCCGACCGGTACGTCCTGCTCATGGCCTCGAAGGCGGACGCGGAGGCCGCGTCCTTCCTCCCGGCCACCGCGCCCCGGCCTCAGGTACTGACGGTGGTCACGGACGAGCCCGGTGGCGCCCGGCCGGAGTGGGACCGGCTCCGCGCCGCGCTGATCCGTCCGGACGGCCACGTCGCCTGGGCCTCGCAGACCCGCGACGGCGCGACGCTCACGGCTGCCGCGACGGACGCGGTCGCCGCGGTCCGGCGGACCGGCACACCTGGGCGATGAACCGGCACCGCAACGGCGGACCGGCAACTGTCCTGACGGTGGCAGCCGTTACCCTGCCCGGGTGACGACGCAATCGAACACGCCGGCGGGCTGGTACACGGACCCGCACGGCGGTCAGAATCTGCTGCGCTACTGGGACGGATCCCAGTGGACGGAGCACACCCACGCGGGGCAGCAGCCCCCCGCGCCCACCAAGGAGAACCCCTGGGAGCTGGGGGTCGACGGCGGCCACGATCCCTCGCGCATCCAGCGGCAGGTGCAGCAGCAGGCGGGCCTCGCCGCGGGCGCCGCGGGCGGCGGCACCCTGTTCAGCGAGCCGGTCCTCGTGGTCAACCAGAAGGCCAAGCTCATCGAGCTGAACAACGAGTACAGCGTGTTCGACCAGAACGGCGGCCGGCTCGGCTCGGTGATCCAGGTCGGCCAGAGCACCGCGCGCAAGGTGCTGCGCTTCGTCTCCAGCGTCGACCAGTTCCTGTCGGTCCGCCTGGAGGTGCGCGACGCGCACGGGCAGCCGCAGCTGCTGCTCACCCGGCCGGCGAAGTTCATCAAGTCGAAGGTCGTCGTGCAGCGCCCGGACGGCACGACGCTCGGCGAGATCGTCCAGCAGAACGCCATCGGCAAGATCAACTTCGCGTTCGAGGTGAACGGCCAGAAGATCGGCGCCATCAAGGCGGAGAACTGGCGGGCCTGGAACTTCGCGATCGTCGACCACGCCGGGACCGAGGTGGCCCGCATCACCAAGACGTGGGAGGGCCTGGCGAAGACGATGTTCACCACGGCCGACAACTACGTGCTGCAGATCCACCGCCAACTGCCGGAACCCCTGCTCAGCATGGTCGTCGCCTCGGCGCTCACGGTCGACACCGCGCTCAAGCAGGACTCGCGCGGACTGGGCTGACCGGTGCCCGCGATACGGTGCCGGGCCGCGCGGAGCCGGCACCGTATCGGGACAGAACCGGACAGGTGACCCCTGCGAAGGACCCTCCCGAACAACAGCGCGCGCGAAGGCACTAGCATGCCTCGCCATGAGCACTGCCGAAGGCCCCGCACCCGGCCTGCCCGTTCGAATGCCGCGCCCCCGCCAGCCCGGGCGGCACCGGCGACCGGAAACGCTGACCACGCCCGAGGGCGCCCCCGCGCTGGTCCTTGCCGTGCCCGGTACGCCTTCCCCCGCGATACGCAGCCTGGCTGAGGAGATCGTCAGCATCGCGCGCATCGAGCTGGCCGGTCTCGACCCCCGCGTCGGCTACGTCGACGGTGACGGCGATGAGTACCCCTCGCTGGAGTCCGTGCTGGCCCAGGCGGCCACCGAGCGCGGCACCGACTCGCCCGCGGCGATCGTGGTCCCGCTGCTGGCAGGCCCGGAGCCCTCGGTGATGCGCCGGCTGCGGCAGGCCGTGATGGACAGCCGCTCCGCGGCCGAGGTCACCGATGTGCTCGGCCCGCACCCCCTGCTGGCCGAGGCGCTGCACGTGCGCCTGTCCGAGGCGAATCTGGCGCGTGCCGACCGCGCCCGGCTGTTCACGGTCGCCACGGCGGCCGACGGCATCATCCTGGCCACCGTGGGCGGCGAGGAGGCGGTCCAGGCCGCCGGGGTGACCGGTCTGCTGCTCGCCGCGCGGCTCGCCGTGCCGGTGCTGCCCGCCGCTCTGGACATCGAGGGCTCGATCGCCGAGGCCGCCGACCAGCTGCGTTCCTCCGGCTCGCTGACCCTGGCCCTGGCGCCGTACGTGGTCGGCCCGGAGGTGGCCCCCGAGGTGCTGCACGACGCGGGCAAGGAGGCCGGCTGCTCGGCCGCCGACGCGCTCGGCCCCTACCCGGCGATCGGCAAGCTCGTGGTGGCCAAGTACACGACCGCCCTGGGCATCCCCCAGTCGCCGGAGGGCGCCCCGATGCCCTGACGGCATACGCGTACGACGACGGCGTGGTGGCGTCGCCCCGGGCTCCGGGGCGGCACCACCACGCCGTTCTTCGTGTCGCGGACGTCTCGGACGTCTACGGGCCGGGGGCCGTCAGCCGAAGACGACGCAGGAGGCGGCGGGAACGGGCAGCGAGCCGGCGAGCTTGGGCGTGCCGGTGGCCGGGTCCACGTCGAACCAGCTGACGTCGCCCGAGCGTTCGTTGGCGGCGTACAGCCGCGTGCCCGCCGGGTCGAGGGTCAGGTGGCGGGGCCAGTCGCCCCCGCAGTCGACCGTCTCCAGCAGTTCGAGCGTGTCGCCGCTGTCGTCGAGGGAGAGCACGGCGATGCTGTTGTGGCCCCGGTTGGCGGCCCACGCGAAGCGGCCGTCGGGCGAGACGACCAGCTCGGAGGGGTAGTTGGGTCCCGTGGCGTCCTCGGGCAGTACGGAGACCTCCGCGATCGGCTTCAGCCGTCCCACCTCGGCGTCCCAGTGACAGACGGTCACGACGGAGGCCAGCTCGTTCATGATGTAGGCGCGGTCGCCGCGCGGATGGAACGTCAGGTGGCGCGGACCACTGCCGGACCGCAGGCCCATCTCCCGCTCGATCTCCAGCTCGCCCGTGGCGGCGTCGAGTTCGCACACCCGCACCGAGTCGGTGCCGAGGTCCACGGTGAGTACCCAGCGGCCGGCCGGGTCCGGCAGCACCATGTGGGCGTGCGGGCCGGTCTGCCGGTCCGGGTCGGGGCCGTCGCCCTCGTGCTCCATCACGTGCCGGGTCGCGCCGAGCGCCCCCTCGCCGTCGACGGGCAGCACGCTGATCGTGCCGGTGCCGTAGTTGGCGGTCAGCAGGTGGCCCTGGTGCAGGCACAGGTGGGTCGGCGAGCCGCCGCCCACCGGCACGGCCGCGCCGAGGAGTTCGGGGTGCGCGGGGTCGCTCAGCGAGTACGCGGCCGCGGCGCCGTTCTGCGGGTGCTCGACCACCGTGTAGAGGCGCGTGCGGTCCTCGGAGATGACGAGGAAGGACGGGTCGTCCACCGCGGCGTCGGCATGCAGCGCGGTCAGCGCTCCCGAGTCGGGGTCGACGGCCGCGGTGGTCAGCCCTTTGCCGCCCGCCGAGGTGAACGACCCGATGTAAACGTGCCCGGCCACTGCCGTACCTCTTCCACTGGTTGTACGTACGGCGGCTGAGAGTAACGCAGTGGCCGGAAACCGCTCCCGGTGCCCCCGTCACACCATCGCTTCGCCGCGGGCGAGGGCGAGCGCCTGCGGATGGTGGACGTACGCCGGGGTCCGTTCCCCGGTCTCGTAGTAGCGGTGGAACACGCCGGTCGCCGATCCCGACATCGGCGGCACGATCCACGACCAGTCGGCGGGCACGGTACGGCCCCTGCGCTCCTCGCGGTCGATGTGGGCGAGGAAGCGGCGGGACTCGGTGTGGTGGTCGGTGACGGTGGCGCCCGCGAGGTCGAAGGAGTGCAGCACCGCGCGGTTCAGCTCGACCAGGGCCCGGTCGCGCCACAGCGTGCGGTCCCGGGCCGTGTCCAGGCCGAGCGCCTGCGCGACGCGCGGGAGCAGGTCGTAGCGGTCGGTGTCGGCGAGGTTGCGGGCACCGATCTCGGTGCCCATGTACCAGCCGTTGAAGGGCGCGGCGGGATAGCAGACGCCGCCGATCTCCAGGCACATGCAGGAGATCGCCGGCACCGCGTGCCAGCGCAGCCCCCAGTCCGCGAGCCAGTCGAACTCCGGGTGTACGATGGGGACTTCGAACACCGCCTCGTCCGGCAGCCCGAAGCATCGCGGCTGCCCGCCGCCGGCGCCCTGGACGATGAGCGGCAGTACGTCGAAGGGCGTGCCGGCGCCGCCCGACCAGCCGAGGCGCACGGCCGCCTCGGTGATGCCGGTGTTGAGCGGATCGCCGACCACGGTGCCGTCCGGCGCGCGGTGGCCCGCGTAGCGGATCAACTGCTCGTTCCAGATCCGCGGGCCCTGCCGCTCGGGGGAATCCGGGGCGAAGACGGTGATGAGGGGGCGTATGCGGCCCTCGTTGGTGGCGGCCCGCAGATGGGCCACGGCCTCCGAGGCGACGCCTTCCGCGGTCGTGACGTGGCGCCGGTCGCGCACCTGCAGGGAGTTCCAGTACAGCCGGCCTATGCAGCGGGTGTTGTTCCGCCAGGCCACGCGGGCGCCAAAGACCAGTTCCTCGCGCGTGTGCCGGTACGTGCCCGTCTCCTCGATCTCGGCGAGCACCGCGGCCAGCCTGCCCCCCGGGTCCCCCGCCGCGGGGAACTCCGCGTGGAACAGCCGCACGAAGTCCGCGGCCCGGGCCCGTATGTCGGCGTCCTTACCCGTTCCGCCGTCCTCGTCCCGCTCCCCCGCCGGCTGCTCGTCCCCCGGCGCGGGGTGCCCGGCCGGGCACCCTCCCGTCGCCGCCTCCGGTTCCTCCATCCGCATGTGCTGCACTTCGGCGGGGGCGCGGCCAGCCCCCGCCGACGTCCGCTGATTCGTTCCTCCTGCACGGCGCAGAAACCCCAGCACGCCACGTACCCCCAAAGACGGTTCCCGCGCGGGCCGTGTCCCGTGACGGCCCGCGTATCGGACGTGAGATGGAACCGGTCTACTGCGAAGCCGGAACGTTCCATCCCGTCTTCCCGGGGTGGATACGACGCGAAACGGCGCGGATTGACTACGCGCGGGGCTGCGGGTGATTGCCTTGTGTCATCACTCGACAGCAGTGCGTGTCGATGCGTCTGCGGCGCACGGGCCGGACCGGGACGATGGTGCGCCGGACCGGTGGCCCATGCCGGAACACCCATTCGGCGTATATTGACAAGAAATGCGGGCATACCGAGACACAGCGGTTATTTGCCGCCTTCACAACGCCAGACGAACCTACTCACCGGATCCGCCCCGGAAGGGGCTCGAGTCGTATCCGACCCGTCCGGAGGAGGACGCGATGAGGGACGTGGCGAGCAAGCGGGACGTGGACGACCGTCCCGCGATCATCGAGCAGGTCGTGACACTCGACGTCAACGGCCGGTCGTACACCCTGCGCCTGGACACCCGGGTGACGCTGCTGGACGCCCTGCGGGACCGGCTGGGCCTGGTGGGCACGAAGAAGGGTTGCGACCAGGGCGCCTGCGGCGCGTGCACGGTCCACCTGGACGGCAGGAGAGTGCTGTCCTGTCTGACCCTGGCCGCCCAGGCCGAGGGCCGGGCGGTCACCACCATCGAGGGCATCGCCGGCGCGGACGGGCCGCACCCGGTGCAGCAGGCGTTCATGGACCACGACGGCTTCCAGTGCGGCTTCTGCACTCCGGGCCAGATCATGTCCGCGGTGGCGCTGGCGGCCGAGGGCCGGACCGGCTCCGACGAGGAGATCCGCGAGTTCATGAGCGGCAACCTGTGCCGCTGCGGTGCCTATCCCAACATCGTGGCCGCGATACGCGACGCGGCGTCCGCGGGAGGTCACGATGCGCACCTTTGAGTACGTGCGGGCCACGGCCACCCAGGAGGCGGTACGGCTGCTGGCGGACGACCCGGCGGCGGCCTGCCTGGCGGGCGGCACGACGCAGCTCGACCTGATGAAGGACGGGGTCCTGGAGCCCCCGCGGCTGATCGACATCACCCGGCTCCCCCTGCACGGCATCGAGCGCCGCGGTGAAGCCCTCCACGTGGGGGCGCTCGCCACCATGGAGGAGCTGGCCGCCGACGCCACGGTGGCCGAGCGGCTGCCCATGGTGCGCGAAGCCCTGCTGATGGGCGCGTCGGTGCAGTTGCGGAACATGGCCACCATCGGCGGCAACCTGCTCCAGCGCACACGGTGCCGCTACTTCCGCGACCCCGCGGTCGTCGCATGCAACAAGCGCTCGCCGGGCTCGGGTTGCGGCGCGGTGGAGGGCGCGGCGCGCATGCACGCCGTGCTCGGCGCGAGCGAGCGGTGCATCGCGCTGCACGCCTCGGACCTCGCCGTCGCCCTGGTGGCGCTCGACGCGGTCGTGCACATCCAGGGGCCGACCGACCGCCGCACCGTGCCGCTGACGGAGTTCTACTTCACCGCCGACGAGAGCCCCGAGCGCGAGAACGTCCTGGAGCACGCCGAGCTGATCACCGAGGTCGAGATCCCGCTGCCGCCGCCGTCCGCCCTGTCGGGCTACCTCAAGGTGCGCGACCGGATGAGCTACGAGTTCGCCCTCACCTCGGCCGCGGTGCTGCTCGTCCTGGACGGCGGCACGATCCACCAGGCGCGGGTCGGGCTCGGCGGGGTGGGGTCGAAACCCTGGCGGGCCTACGAGGCGGAGCACGTGCTGACCGGCGCGCCGGCCACCACGGCCACCTTCACGGACGCGGCCGAGGCGACCATGCGCGACGCCTGGACCGTCCCGGGCACGGCGTTCAAGGTACCGCTCGCCCGGCGCACCCTCGTCCGCGAACTTCAGACAGTGTCAGGAGTGACGGCATGAGCACCGTCGAGAGCAGGCCACTGGTCGGTGCGGGCATCAACCGGGTCGACGGACCTCGCAAGGTCACCGGCAGCGCCCCATACCCGATGGACTTCAACGTCCCGGGGCAGACTTACGGCGCCCTGGTGCAGAGCACGATCGCCGCGGGCCGGATCGTCCGCATGCACACCGAGGCGGCCGAGAGCGCTCCCGGTGTGATCGGGGTGCTCACCCACGAGAACGCCCTTGAGGTCGGGACGGGACCGATGACGGTGCTCGGGGCGTCGCCGGCGGCCCCGCTGCGGAACGACCGGATCATCCACCACGGGCAGCACATCGCCTTCGTGGTGGCGGAGACCCCGGAGCAGGCGAGCGCCGCGGCGCGCCTGGTGCGGGCCGACTACGAGGCCGCGGAGCCCATGTTCGACCTCCAGGACCCCCGTGCCGAGCAACTGGCCGACCCCTGGGGCATGGACCACTCCCGTGGCGACGCCGCCGCGGCACTGGAGTCCGCCGAGGTGACACTGCGGGCCACGTACACCACCCCGGACAACACCAACAACCCGCTCGGGCTGTTCGCCACCCTGGCCGTGTGGGAGGGCGACACCCTGACCGTCCACGACACCAGCCAGTGGCCCTCGATGGTGCGCACCACCCTCGCCATGGCCTTCGGCATCCCCGAGAGCTCGGTACGGGTCCTGGTGCCCTACGTCGGCGGCGGCTTCGGCGCCGGGCTGCGCGCGTGGCCGCACGTGGTCCTCACCGCCATGGCCGCCCGGATGCTGAAGCGCCCGGTCAAGCTGGTCCTGACCCGGCCCCAGATGTTCACCTCCATCGGGCACCGCCCGCACAGCGTGCAAACGCTCCAGCTCGGCGCCACGCGCGACGGCGAACTGGTCGCCATCGACCACCGCAGCCTCATCTCCCTGGGCATGGAGGACGGCGACTACGAGCCGTTCACCTCGGGAACCGCCTTCGCCTACCGGTGTCCCAATGTGACCACCAAGGACCGGCAGGCCCGGATCAACATCGCCATGCCGACGTCCATGCGCGCCCCGGCCGAGGCGCAGGGCAACTTCGCGGTGGAGTCGGCCCTGGACGAACTGGCGTACTCCCTGGGCATGGACCCGCTGGAGCTCCGGGTGCGCAACCACACCGACGTCGACCCGCGCAACGGGCTGCCCTGGTCCGGCAAGGCGATCCTGGAGTGCTACGAGGTCGGGGCGCGCCGCTTCGGGTGGTCCGACCGGAACCCCGAACCGCGCTCCATGCGCGACGGGAACTGGCTCATCGGTTACGGCATGGCCAGCGCGATGTTCCCGTACTTCGCGACGCCCTGCATGGCCGAGGCCACGGTCAACCGCGACGGCAGCGCTTTCGTGCGCAGCGCGGCGACCGACATCGGCACCGGCACGTACACCGTGATGGCCCAGCTGTCCGCGCAGGAACTGGGCCTGCCCCTGGAGAAGGTCCGCTTCGACCTCGGCGACTCCGACATGCCCGACTCGATGATGGCGGGCGGCTCCGGCCTGACCGGAGCGCTCGGCAACGCGGTCCACGACGCCTGCCGGCGGCTGATCCGCTCGTTCGCGGAACTCGCGCGCGAGGACGCCGAGTCGCCCCTGATGGGCCTGAACCCCGACGACATGGAGTGCGGCGGCGGCCGGGTCCACCTCGCCGGCCGGCCGGACCGCGGCGAGTCGTACGTGGACATCCTCGCCCGGCACGGGCTGCCCCAGCTCACGGCGACCGGGAGCAGTACCCCGCCGGCCGCCGACGACCTGGGCATGTCCCTCGCCGGCGCCTACGGCGCGAAGTTCGTGGAGGTCAGGGTCGACGCGGACCTCGGGCTCATCCGGGTCGCGCGGGTGGTGTCCGTGATCGACGGCGGCCGCATCCTCAACGCGACGACGGCCAGGAGCCAGATCATCGGCGGGACGGTCGGCGGCATCGGCATGGCGCTGTTCGAGGACACCGTCACCGACCCGCGCACCGGGCGCATCGCCAACGCCACGTTCGCCGACTACCTGCTCGCCGTGAACGCCGACGTGCCGGAGCTGGACGTGGCCTTCGTCGGCGAACCGGACCGCGGTACCCCGACCGGCACCAAGGGTGTGGGCGAGGTCGGCCTGGTCGGCATCCCGCCCGCGATCGCCAACGCCGTGTACCACGCCACCGGAAAGCGCCTCTACCAGCTGCCGATCACGCTCGACGCCCTGCTCTGAGCCGGCCCGTGCCCGCCGACGAGCTGGACGCCCGCATCCTGGCTCTGCTGCTGGAGCGGCCGCGCACGAGCGTGCGCGAATGCGCCCGCGTCCTGGGGATGGCGCGCGGGACGCTGCAGGCCCGCCTTGACCGGATGGAACGCGACGGGGTGATCACGGGCTACGAGCCCCGGCTGTCCCCCGAGGCCCTGGGCTACCGCGTGCTCGCCTTCGTGCACCTGGAGGTCGCCCAGGGGCATCTGGACGACACCGGCAAGGCGCTGGCCGCCGTGCCCGAGATCATCGAGGCCTTCTCCACCACCGGTGGCGGCGATCTGCTGACCCGCGTCGTGGCGCGCGACGCCGCGCACCTGGAGGACGTCATCCAGCGGCTGGCCCAGCTGCCCGGCGTCGTCCGCACCCGCACCGAGGTGGCGCTGCGGGAGCGGGTGCCGCAGCGCCTGCTCCCCCTGGTGGAGGAGGTCGGCAGGGCGGCGGCCGCCCGCACGCCGTGATCGGCGGCTTGGCATGCTGGAGGCATGACGCTCCCCGCCGTGATCTTCGACCTGGACGGCACGCTGGTCGACAGCGAACCGAACTACTTCGAGGCCGGCCGCCGGCTGCTGGCCGCCCACGGGGTCGACGACTTCACCTGGGAGCAGCACGCGCGCTTCATCGGCATCGGCACCCGCGAGACGCTGGAGACCCTGCGCGCCGAGTACGGGCTCAGTGCCTCCGTCCAGGAGCTGCTGGACGCGAAGAACCGGCTCTACCTGCGGCTGGCGCGCGAGGCGACCCACGTCTTCCCCGCGATGCGCGCGTTCGTCGACCTGCTGCGCGCGAAGGGGCACCCGATGGCGGTCGCCTCGGGGTCCTCGCGGGAGGCGATCGAGGCGGTGCTGGCGGGCACCGGGCTGGGCTCGGTGCTGACCACGGTCGTCTCGGCGGAGGAGGTCCCGCGGGGCAAGCCGGAGCCCGACGTCTTCCTGGCGGCGGCCGCGCGCCTCGGGGCCGACCCCGCGGACTGCGTCGTCGTCGAGGACGCCCCGCCCGGCGCGGAGGCGGCGCACCGCGCGGGCATGCGCTGCGTGGCGGTCCCGTACCTGCCGGCGCAGGCGGACGACCCTGCCTTCGCGACGGCCGGGCTGCTGGTCCGCGGTGGGCAGCACGGCTTCGACGCGCGGGCCGTGCACGCCTGGCTGACCGCGTGAGCGCGTAGCCGGGGCGCGCGGCCACGGCCCGTCGCTCGAATGGCGCGCGCGGTCCGCCGGCCTTATTGGTGGTGTGGGGCGCGCGCTCGTCGCCGTCCCCGCCCGCCACGGCCCGCAGCAGGAGGAGGCGGAACGGTGAAGATTGTCGTCGACCTCAACCGGTGCCAGGGATACGCGCAGTGCGCGTTCCTCGCGCCCGACGTGTTCGAGCTCCACGGCGAGGAGGCGCTGCTGTACGACGCGGGTCCCTCGGACGAGGAGTACGACCGGGTGTCCCGCGCCGCGGCCGCCTGCCCCGTTCAGGCGATCCTCGTCGAAGGGCCTGCCCGGGTGGCCGCGGGGGTGGGTTCCCGTGACTGAGCGGCTGACGGACCGGAAGGCCGACGGGCGGACGGACGGGCGGACGGACCGGCTTCCGCCGCCGGAGCGCATCGTGATCGTCGGTGCCTCGCTCGCCGGGCTGCGGGCCGCCGAGGTGCTGCGCGACGAGGGCTTCACCGGGTCGCTGACCATCATCGGCGAGGAGGCCGAACGGCCCTACGACCGCCCGCCGATGTCCAAGGCCGTGCTCCTCGGCCACATGCCCCCCGATCACGCCGCGCTGCCCGCCCGGCGCGAGGTGGACGCCCACTGGCGCCTCGGTGTCCCGGCCACCGGTCTGGACCTGGCCGCGCGGCGGGTGCTGCTGCGCGACGGCAGCCATGTGGAGTACGACCGCGTGCTGATCGCGACGGGCGTCCGGGCCAGGCCCTGGCCGGACGCCGCGCAGGCCTCCCTGGAGGGCGTGTTCACGCTGCGCACCATGGAGGACGCCCGGCAGCTCGTGGGACGCCTGGACGCCGGACCGCGCAGGGTGCTGGTGATCGGCGCCGGCTTCACCGGCTCGGAGATCGCCTCGGTGTGCCGGGAACGCGGCCTCCAGGTGACGGTGGCGGAGCGCGGGCCTGCGCCACTGGTCGGGGCGCTCGGCGGGGTGATCGCCGCCGTCGCCGCGGACCTGCAGCGCGAGCACGGCGTCGACCTGCGGTGCGGGATCACCGTCACCGAGCTGGTGGGGGACGAGGAGGGCCGGCTGCGCTCCGCGCGTCTGTCGGACGGCTCCGTCCTCGACTGCGACGTGGCGGTGGTGGCGCTGGGCGCGGTCCGCAACACCGAGTGGCTGCACGACTCCGGTCTCGGCGCCGGGCCGAAGGGACTCGCGAGCGACGCGGGCTGCCGGGCGTTCGACCTCAACGGGGTCGTGACCGACGACGTGTTCGTGGCCGGCGACGTGGCTCGGACCCCCCACCCGCTGTACGAGTACCAATTGCTGGCCCTGGAGCACTGGGGCAACGCGGTGGCCCAGGCCGAGGTGGCGGCGCACAACATGGTGAACTGCGGCCCGCGGCGGCGCCCGCATCTGGCGGTCCCGGCCTTCTGGTCCAGCCAGTTCGGGGTGAACATCAAGTCGGTCGGCGTGCCGTCGTTCTCCGACGAGGTCGCGGTCGTGCAGGGCTCGGTGGACAAGCGCTCCTTCGTCGCGGTCTACGGCTACCGGGGCCGGCTCACCGCCGCGGTCTCCTTCAACCAGAGCCGCTGGCTGGACTACTACCGCACCCTGATCGAGGCCGCCGCCCCCTTCCCGCCCGACCCCGGCACCTTCGACCGGCCGGAGGAGGTCCTGGTGCAGGCCGCGGACGTGCCCGACCCGTCCCAGCTCTCGCACGGCCCCACGGTCGCGGTCACCGGGCACCTGCCCGACGAGCGCCGCGTGGTCCGCGTCCCCCCGACCGTCCAGGAGGCCCGCGCATGACCAACGAGACGATCCTGAAGCGGATCAACGACTTCGCCAACCGCGCCGACCCGTACCCGCTCTACGCCGAGCTGCGCCGCACCCCCGTGGCGCGCCAGGAGGACGGCGCGTACCTGGTCAGCACATACCGCGAGATCAAGGGCCTGCTGCACGACCCGCGCATCAGCTCCGACCTGAGCCACCGTCTGCCCGGCGACCCGCAGGCGGCCCAGGCCGAGGGGCAGCCGCCGTCCTTCATCCGGATGGACCCGCCGGACCACGACCGGGTGCGCCGGCAGGCCATGCGGCCCTTCGGGCCGCCGCACACCCCGGACCGCATCGCGCGCCTGCACGACGAGATCGCGCGGGTCACCGAGGGCCTGCTCAACTCCCTGGAGGGGCGCAGCCGCATCGACGTCGTGGAGGACTTCGCCTATCCGCTGCCCGTGAGCGTCATCTGCCGGCTGCTGGGCGTGCCGCGCGAGGACGAGCACCGGTTCCGCGCCTGGGCGGACCGCATCGTGTCCTCCACCGGTGTGCGCACCCGCGGCAGCACCTTCAGTGAGGACGACGAACAGGCCCGCAAGGAAGCCATCACCGAGATGGGCGTCTACATGGCGGGGCTGCTGGAGGAGCGCCGCGCCAGCCCCACCGAGGACCTGATGTCCGGGCTGGTCCACGACGACGGCCCGGACGGGCAGATGGCGCCGATGGAGCTGATCGGCAGCATGGTGCTGCTGTTCATCGCCGGCCACGAGACCACCGTCAACCTCATCACCAACGGGATGCTCACGCTGCTGCGTTACCCGGAGGCCCTGGAACGGCTGCGCCGGGAACCGGAGTTGATGCCCTCGGCCGTGGAGGAACTGCTGCGCTTCGAGCCGCCGGTGCACATGCTGCCGCAGCGCACGCCGCTCACCGACATCGAGATCGCGGGCGTCACCGTGCCCAAGGGCTCGCCGCTGATCCTGGTCCTCGCCGCGGGCAACCGCGACCCGGGCCGTTTCGCCGACCCCGACCACTTCGACCCGGCCCGCGCCGACAACCAGCACTTCGGTTTCGGCAGCGGCATCCACAGCTGCTTCGGCGCGCCGCTGGCCCGCCTGGAGACGCAGATCGCGCTCACCGCGATGATCCGCCGGCTGGACAACCCCCGGCTCGCCGAGGACCCGCCCCCGTACCGGCCGAGTCCCGTGCTGCGCGGCCCGCGCCATCTGCGGATCGAGTGCGACGGGGTGCGTGCCTGAGCCGGACGGTGAACGGGCGATGAAGATCGTCCGATCGTCTCCCGTGGTGGGGCCGGTCGCGGGCCGGCGGCCCTATCGTGTCGCAGTGAGAAATCCCAGGCCCAGGGGCACGGCGGTCCTCGTCGTCGGCCTGCTGCTCGCGGCCGTCGCCGTGGGCTGCACGGTCACCCCGCCCGACCTCGACCCCGTCTCGGGGCCCCAGCCGTACGCCGCCACCGCGGGCGCGACCACGGGAACGGCCCCCGGCGCCCCCACGGGAGACCCGGGGCGGCACGCGGCGCCTCCCGCCCCATCACGGCCGCGAGCGGTCGCGTCACCCATGGGTGCCCGGGGCGGTGACAGCGCGGCGCACGCCGAACCGGACTGCGCCGCACGGGATCTGGGCCTGGGCGGCAACTACCCGCGCAAGGCCGTCCTCGGCAATCCCGGGGACGAGGCGATGGACATTTTGCTGAGCAACCGGTCCGGCGCCGCGTGCCTGCTGCGCGGCTGGCCGGGCATCACGTTCTACGGCGAGAACACCATCCTGCACTGCGACGCCGGGTGCAACGACGACGGGTTCATCGACCCGGTGTCACCGCGCCCGCTGTCGGTGACGCGCTATGGGCCCTCCCGGCCCGCTGCCGTCGATCTCGCGCCCGGGCAGAGCACGACATTCAGCCTCGTCTGGAAGTCGGCCACCGAAACGGTCTGCACCGGCGAGGACTTCTACAACCCGCCGTACGGCGCCCACGTCCTGGTCCCCGGCGACTCCGCGGCCCTGGACATCACGCCGCTCGACATCTCCCCCTGCCGGGGGAGAATCGCCGTCACCCCGTTCGGCGTCTCCGGCTGACGGCGCGGCGAGGGCCGCGCCGCCGGCCGGGGAGCTCAGGAGTCCTGCGGCGCAGGCGACAGGTGTTCGGAAGACCGCGGTGCCGTCCCACTGCTGGACCATCCGGTCGGACGAGAGGCAGCCCAGCACCCGGAAGTCGTCCTCGGCCACTCACCGGGCCCGGACGCGCCGGTACTCGGCGACGGACTCGATGCGCTGCGCAGTGGTGTGGAAGACGAAGGTCGCGTCCGGGGCGAAGGCCCGAAAGTAGTCGTCCAGCTGCCCTTCGGCGAAGGCGGCCACGAGGTCGTCGGCGGCTTGGAGCAGTTGAGCCTCATGACCCGCGAACCCTCAACCCAGGAAGCTCAACCGCACCTGGCGGCGGGGGTTGTCCCTGTTGGTGTCCACCAGGACCACGGACTGCCAGGTGCCGAGCTCCAGCGAGCCGCCGACCACCGGAAGGGTCGCGTGCGGCGGGACGAGGGCGGGCAGCACATGGTCACGGCCGTGGCCGGGGCTGCCGTGACGGTGCCGCCAGCGGTCGTCGGCCGGGAGGAGGTCGTGGAGCACGGCGAGCAGGTCGTCGTCGCTGCCGGAGCCGGTCTCGATGACGGCCACACCGGCGGTCGCGTGCGGGACGAAGACGTTGAGCAGGCCGTCGCGGCCGCGCGCCACGTCCCGGAGGAAGTGGGCGCAGGCGGCGGTCAGATCGTGGACGGTCTCGGTGCCGCCGGTGGTCACGTCCACAAGGCGGGTGGTGAAAGCGTCGGCCATGCGTCCATGGTGGCGCAGGGGCGGCACGAACGCGTCCCTGGGGCCGGGGCACCGTTGACGCTCTCCGGGCGCCGTCGCTACGGTCGTCGCCATGATGCGTCCGGTTCTGCTCACCACGCGCGGTCACATCGACCTGCTGCGGGTGGCCTCCGCGGTCTGTCCGTACGACCGCTGACGCCTCGACGCCTGTTTTCCCGGTTCACCGCGTTTTCCGCGTTTTCCGCGTCCATTGTGCGTGCCGTTTCACACAGCGCCTTTGCGCACGACAGGCTCGGGATCTGGCCGAATCCGTAGGCGGGCGCCGGGTGCCGGCCGCCGGATGCGCGCCGTCGGGTACTCCGCCGAACTCGCCACATGCGGGCCGCTGGAGAAGCCGGGCCGCGAATTCCCTGACGGGAGTACCCGCGGCGAGCGCGGGAACGGTGGCCGGGTACGGCCCTCCACGCGGGCAGCCGTACCCTATTGGTCTGGACCACTTCCCCGAACCGGGATAGTGTCCCGTTGCCCGTCCGTGCGCCGAAGGGAACCCACGTGTACGCACCGCACCGCGTCGCCGCCCTCGTCGACGCCTGCCTGCTGCCCGTCCCACGCACCCGGCGGCCACCGGAGTGGCTCCGGCGCGGCCTGGAGCTGGCGGGCGCGGTCACCATCGGCGTCCCCGCGGCGCTGAGCGGCGGGCCCGCCGTGACGGAACTGCTCCGCGACGAGGCCGGGCACGGCGCCGTCGTGATCAGCGAGCCGCTGGACACCGCCGAGGTCGTCGAGGGCTGGGGCGTGCCGGGCGCCGCCGTACTGGCCTGGCTCTCCGGGGTGGACCTGCTCCAGCTCGGTCCCGGCTGCGACGCGGGCGTCCAGGACGCCATCCGCACCGCGGCGGCACGCGCCGTGGCCGACGGCGACCTGCCCCTGGCCCGGCTGGAGGAGGCGGCGGCGCGGGTCGCACGGCTGCGGCGTGAGGCGGCCCCGGGAAGCTTCCCGGCGCCGTCGTAGTTGCTGGAATCGTGAACCACACGGACATCGGCGACATCACCGCCGGCAGGGCAGTCACCTCCGTCGAGGTTGTCGTCATCGGAGCCGGCCAGGCCGGGCTGTCGGGGGCGTACTTCCTGCGCCACGCCGGCATGGTCCCGGACGAGGACTTCGTGGTCCTGGACCACTCCCCCGGACCGGGCGGCGCCTGGCAGTTCCGCTGGCCCACCCTCACCTACGGCAGGGCGCACGGCGTGCACTCCCTGCCCGGGATGGAGCTGGAGGGCGCCGATCCCGAGCGGCCCTCCTCGGAGGTCGTCGCGGAGTACTTCGACCGCTACGAGCGCGCCTTCGACCTGCGCGTCCACCGCCCGGTCGACGTCTCGTCCGTACGGGAGGCGGGTGATGGCCGGCTCCTGGTCGAGACCGATGCCGGCACCTGGTCCACACGTGCCCTGATCAACGCCACCGGCACCTGGGACCGGCCCTTCGTGCCCCACTACCCGGGTCAGGAGACCTTCCGCGGGCGCCAACTGCACACCGCCGGCTACCGCGGCCGCGAGGAGTTCGCCGGCCGGCACGTGATCGTGGTCGGCGGCGGCACCTCCGCCGTGCAATTGCTGATGGAACTGCGTGAGCCGGGCGGCGCGGCCGCCACGACCTGGGTTACCCGGCGGCCGCCGGTCTACCACTCCGGCCCCTTCGGCGAGGAGCAGGGCCGCGCGGCCGTCGCGCTCGTCGAGGAGCGCGTCAAGCAGGGCCTGCCGCCGCAGAGCGTCGTCAGCGTGACCGGACTGCCCATGACGGAGGCCATGCAGCGCGCCCAGGAGCGCGGCATCCTCGTACGGCACCCCATGTTCGACCGCGTCACCCCGGACGGCGTCACCTGGGCCGACGGACACCATGTGCGGGCCGACGCCATCTTGTGGGCCACCGGCTTCCGGGCGGCCCTCGACCACCTGACGCCCCTGCGCCTGCGCGAACCCGGCGGCGGCATCCGCCTTGACGGGCTCACCCAGGCGGCGGCCGACCCCCGCGTCCACCTGATCGGCTACGGCCCCTCCGCCAGCACCATCGGCGCCAACCGTGCCGGCCGCAGCGCGGTCCGGGAGATCCGGGCACTTCTGCGCGCCACCCGCGCGGAGGTGGCCGTGGCAGGCTGAACCCTTCGGGCTCAGCACCCCGCGCGCCCCTTGCCGAGCGTGGAGCCACGGACGACCAACTCCGGCTGGAAGACGATGCGCCGGTGCTCGTGCTCCTCCGCGAGGTCGCCGGTCTCCTCTATGAGCAGGTCGGCGGCCGCCCGGCCCATCCGGTACGCGGGCTGCCGCACCGAGGTCAGCGGCACCGCGGCCGCCGCGGCGAACTCGATGTCGTCGTAACCGACGAGCGCGATCTCCTCGGGCACGGCGATCCCCGCCGCGTACAGCGCCTGGAGAACACCGAGCGCCAGCAGGTCGTTCGCGCAGAAGACCGCCGTGGGCCGGTTCGCCATGCCCAGGATCCGTGCGCCCGCGTCCCGCCCGGAGGCGACGTCGAGCCGGTCGGCCTCGATGTGCGCGAGCGCGTCCGCGGGCAGCCCCGCCGCGGTGAGCGCCGCCAGGGCGCCCGTGCGCCGGTCCTGGCACTGGGCCAGGTGCATGGGGCCGCTCACATAGACGATGCGCTCGTGGCCGCGCTCGATGAGGTGGTCGACGGCCAGCCGGCCGCCCTCGATGTCGTCGACGGACACCGAGCAGGCCTCCGCGCTCGGCACGACACGGTCCACGAACACGAAGGGGATGCCGTGCCGCCGGAACGACTCGATGTTCCGGCCACTGGTGTCCGCGGGCGTGACCAGCACCCCGCGGACCCGCTGCTCCGCGAAGAGCCCCAGGTACTCGGACTCCTCCGCCGGGCTCTCCGCGCTGTTGCAGAGCATCACCCCGAGCCCGGTCTCCCGCGCGGCGCGCTCCGCGCCCGAGGCGACGTCCACGAAGAAGGGGTTGGCCATGTCCAGCACGAGCAGTGCGATGATGCGGCTGTGCCCGGCCCGCAACTGGCGGGCGGACTCGCTGCGGACGTAGCCGAGTTCCTCGATGACCGACAGCACACGCGCGCGCGTGTCCTCGGAGACCATGTCGGGCCGGTTGATGACGTTCGACACCGTTCCGACCGAGACGCCCGCATGCCGAGCGACATCCTTGATCCCCACCATGCGTGTCACGGGTTCCGCCCTACCGCCCTCCGCGACCCGCCGCGGGTCGCGGGTTCATGCTACGCATAGTTGACATCCTCCCCGCCCTGATGGGCGGGGATTCCTGGCTCACGTGGGCTGGGGACCAGCGGTCCGCCAGCTCTTACACGATCGGCACCAGCCGGGTTGAGACCAGCCCGGACCAGCATCACGCGGGCGGAGTTCTTGTCCCTGGGGGACACGGCTCCGCACGCGGTGCAGGTGTAGGTACGTTCCGAAAGAGGAAGTGCGTGCTTGGTTCTCGCTCCGCACGACGCGCAGTCCATTGGTGGTGTGCGCGGGATGCACCAGGCGGACGTCCCGCCCGTGCTTACGACCCATCTCGATCAGAGCCGCCTTCGTCGCACCGATCGCCACATCAGCCGCCTTGCGGGCCATCGTGGACTTCGCCAGGAACTTCGGCCGGAAGTCCTCGACCGCAATCGCATCGTGGTCGGTCACCACGCGCTTGGCCCACTTGCGGGCGGTGTCCTGGCGCCGGCGGGCGATCTTCCTCGACACCTTCGCGGCGGCCCGGCGGGCCTTGCGGTATCCGCCCGTGTCGGGCTTGTTCTTCGGGGTGCGGCGCCGCGCCATCATCTTCTGGTACCGGGCCAGTTTCGCCGCGGCGGTCCTGCCGTGCTGGGCGTGGGGCAGGTCATGGGCGTCGCTGGTCGTGGTCGCAGTTTCGCGTACGCCCCAGTCGATACCGATCACCGCTCCGGTGGCGGGCAGCGGCTGCACCTGGACGGCGACGACGAAGGAGGCGTACCAGTGGCCGCAGCTGTCCCGGTACACGCGCACCGACGTCGGGCTCGCGGGCAGGTCGCGGGACCACACCACCGTCACGGCGATGCCTCCCGCCAGGTGCAGGCGCCCGCTCTTGAGCCGGAAGCCGCGCCGGGTGTAGTTCAGCGTTGGGGCGGCTTGGCGCTTGCGCTTGATGCGGGGCATTCCTGCCCGCTGCCGCATCGGCAGCCGGGCCGTGATGTCCTTCAGGGCCTTGGCGCGGGCCTTCGCGAAGTCCCGGACGGTCTGCTGCTGCGGCACCGAACTGCCTTCCCGCAGCCACGCCATCGACCGCCGGGCCCCGGTCAGCATCCTGTCGAGCTGCGCAGGGCCGCAACCGATCTTCTGCCCGGCACTCTTGTTCAGGCCGTGGACCTTGCGGGACACGGCCACGCACTCGTTCCACACCCACCGGCAGCGCGCCCACTCCGCCCCCAGGGCGGCACGCGCGGTGGACGACACACGCAGCCGGAAGGTGTACCGGGCATGCCCGGACCCCTCCTCGGCCGTCACTGTCGTCGTCATGCTTCGGAACCTAACAGCCCCCACTGACAACGGATGAGAGTGCAGGTCAGAACAGATGCGCAGAGAATTCCGCCGCTTCGCGGCTCCGGCCCAAGGACCCATTCCTCCCCGGCCTGAAGGCCCGGGCCTCCTGGGAGAAAACTGGTGATGACATCGGCGCCCACCGTGGTCGCACACCTGTCGCGGGGGTTACGCGCCGTCCTCCCCGCCGTGTCCGGGCCTTGCCGGCGGGGGAACCGGCGGCCCGCTCAACGACCGGAGCCCCGGCGCCTGCTCACGCCAGATGGAAGACCTCCGTCAGGGGCCGCATCGCCTCGTCGGGCCGGGCGCCGTCCAGCGCCTCGAAGAACTCCCCCATCTCCGCCTGCCAGCGCGCATTGACGTCCGTCTCCGCCATGGCCGCCTGCGCGGCCGCGAAGTCCTCCGTCTCCAGATAGCCCACGAGCAGACCGTCCTCCCGCAGGAAGAGGGAGTAGTTGTGCCAGCCGGTGGCGGACAGCGCCTCGCGCATCTCGGGCCACACGGAGGCGTGGCGCTCCTTGTACTCCGCCAGCCGGTCCGCCCGGACCTTCAAGAGAAAACACACGCGCTCCACGCTCGGTCCCGGCCTTCCCGAATCTGATATGAAAGGTTTCAATGAGATGCCAGGGACGTTAGGACACCCCGACATGGCTCGTCAATGCGCTGCGCCACCATGCGCAGACATCCGATCTCTGCTTCACAGCGATCGGCGGCTGCGGCAGTATGAGGGGCCTGCGGGCGGCCGCACCTACCGGGAGGAGGCCAGATGCGCGTAGCGCTCTTCGTGACCTGTGTGAACGACACGCTGTACCCGGAGACGGGCAAGGCCGTCGTCACGCTGCTGGAGCGGCTGGGGGTGACCGTGGACTTCCCCGCCGCCCAGACCTGCTGTGGCCAGCCGCAGTTCAACACCGGCTACCGGCATGAGACCGAACCGCTGATGAGGCGCTACGCACGCGCCTTCGAGGGGTACGACCACATCGTCACACCCTCCGGCTCCTGCGCGGCCATGGTGCGGGACAACTACCCGCGCATGGGCGACCGGGCCCGCGCCGAGGGACGCGGTGGCGAGCTGGCCGCGATCGCCGAGTCCGTCGTGCCACGCACCTACGAACTCACCGAATTCCTCACCGATGTGCTCAAAGTGACCGATGTAGGGGCCTACTTCCCGCACAAGGTCACCTATCATCCGACCTGTCACGGCCTGCGCATGCTCGGCCTGGGCCGCCGCCCGCTGGAGCTGCTGCAGCACGTCAAGGGCCTGGAACTGGCCGAACTGCCCGGCGCGGAGGAGTGCTGCGGCTTCGGCGGCACCTTTGCGGTGAAGAACGCCGCCGTCTCCGCCGCCATGGGCGCCGACAAGGCACGGCACATCACCGGTACCGGCGCCTCGGCCGTGTGCACCGTCGACAATTCCTGCCTGATGCACATCGGCGGCACATTGGCGCGGCTCGGCTCCGAGGTGCGTCCGGTCCACCTCGCCGAGATCCTCGCCTCCACCGAGGACCGCCCCTATGGAGGCATCCGATGAGCGGTACCTATCTGGGCATGCCCGCCTTCCCGGTGGCCGCCGAGGAGGCCGTGCGCAATGAGACGCTGCGCGGCAACCTGCGCCACGCCACGCACACGATCCGCGACAAACGCGCCAAGGCCGTGGCCGAGCTCTCCGACTGGCAGCAGTTGCGCACGGCGGGCAAGCGCATCAAGGACGACGTCCTGCGCCACCTCGACCACTACCTGGAGCGCCTGGAGGAGACGGTCACCGCCGCCGGGGGCATCGTGCACTGGGCGGCCGACGCCGACGAGGCCAACCGGATCGTGACGGAGCTGGTCAAGGCCACCGGCGAGACCGAGGTCGTCAAGGTCAAGTCCATGGCCACGCAGGAGATCGGGCTCAACGAGGCCCTCGCCGAGGCCGGGATCGCCGCTTACGAGACGGACTTGGCCGAGCTCATCGTGCAGCTCGGCGACGACCGGCCCAGCCACATCCTGGTGCCGGCGATCCACCGCAACCGCACGGAGATCCGCGACATCTTCAACGGCGCGATGTCGAACTGGGGCCGCCCCGCGCCCGAGGGCCTGACCGACACCCCGGCCGACCTGGCCGAGGCGGCGCGGCTGCACCTCCGGGAGAAGTTCCTGCGCGCCAAGGTGGGCATCTCGGGCGCCAACTTCATGATCGCCGAGACCGGGACACTGGTCGTGGTGGAGTCCGAGGGCAACGGCCGGATGTGCCTGACGCTCCCCGAGACGCTGATCTCGGTGGTCGGCATCGAGAAGGTGCTGCCCGCCTGGCAGGACCTGGAGGTCTTCCTCCAGCTGCTGCCGCGCTCCTCCACGGCGGAGCGCATGAACCCGTACACCAGCACCTGGACGGGCACGACGGACGAGGACGGTCCCCGCGCCTTCCACCTGGTACTGGTGGACAACGGGCGCACCGACACCCTGGCCGACGAGGTCGGCCGCCAGGCGCTGCGCTGCATCCGCTGCTCGGCCTGCCTCAACGTGTGCCCGGTGTACGAGCGGGCCGGCGGCCACGCCTACGGCTCGGCCTACCCCGGGCCGATCGGGGCCATCCTCACCCCGCAGCTGCGCGGCACGGACACCGCGCTGGACGCCTCTCTCCCCTACGCCTCGTCCCTCTGCGGCGCCTGCTACGAGGTGTGCCCGGTCGCCATCGACATCCCCGAGGTGCTGGTCCATCTGCGCGAGCGGGTCGTCCAGGGCGGCGAAGTGACGCGCGGCGGCAGCCGGGTCGTGCTGAAGCCCGCCAAGGGGCACGCGGCCGAGCGTGCCGCGATGCGCGCCGCGCGCTGGACGCTGGACCACCCCGGGGCGCTGCGCGCCGGTCAGCGGCTGGCCTCGCGCACACGCGGCCTGCACCCGCGCAGGCTGCCCGGTCCCGGCCGCGCCTGGACGGACACACGTGACATCCCGGCCGTCCCTGCGGAATCCTTCCGCGACTGGTGGCGGCGCACCCGGGGCGCCGAGAGCTCGGAGGGCACCAAATGAGCACCCGCGAACAGATCCTGGGCCGCGTCCGCCGCGCGTTGGCCGACGTCCCGCGCGAGGAGGCGCCGGGCGGCGGCCCGGCCGAACACGGTTACTTGCGCGTGCACGGCGAACGGGACCCCGGGCAGAGCGCGGATCTGCTCGCCGAGAACCTCGCCGACTACCGCGCCATCGTGCACCGCACGACCACCGGGGAGCTGCCGCTGCGTCTCGCGGCCCTGCTGTCCGCCCGGGGCACGCACAGCGTGGTCGTGCCGGCCGGCCTCCCCGAGGGCTGGCTCGCCGAGGCGAAGGACGTCGAACAGGTCGCGGACACCGCGGCATTGACGCCGTACGAGCTTGACGCCGTCGACAGCGTCGTCACCGGCTGCGCCGTGGCGATCGCCGAGACGGGCACCATCGTGCTGGACGCCGGGCCGGACCAGGGAAGGCGCAGGATCACGCTGGTGCCGGACCACCACGTGGTGGTCGTGCGCGTGCCGGAGCAGGTCGTCGACTCGGTGCCGCAGGCCCTGGAGCGGCTGGATCCGGCCCGTCCACTGACCTGGATCTCCGGGCCCTCGGCGACGAGCGACATCGAGCTTGACCGGGTGGAGGGCGTGCACGGCCCGCGCACCCTGGAGGTCGTGCTCGTCACGTCGTGACCGTCGTGCGGTCCCGCGCGCCGGCTCACTTCGCCTCCGCGTAGGAGCGCACGACATGGGTCTCCAGCGGAAAGGACACCGGCGTCGGCCCGAACAGCAGGCGGCGGGCCTCGTCCGCCGCCTCCGCGACGGCGTTCCCGGCCTCGGCGGCGAGTTCCTCGGGGGTGTGCACGATGACCTCGTCGTGCAGGAAGAAGACCAGCCGGGGGCCGTCGAGCGCGGCCAGGCGCCGGCGCAGCGACGCCAGCACGGCCAGCGCCCATTCCGCGGCGGTGGCCTGGATGACGAAGTTGCGCGTGAAGCGGCCCCAGGCGCGCGCCTGGGCGTCGCTGAGGTCCTGACGGTCGGCGGCGGGCGGCGGCGACGTGCGGCCGAGATGGGAGCGGACGACGCCCCCTGCCTCGCCGGTGCGCGCGGCGGACTCCACCAGCCGCATGGCGTCCGGGAAACGGCGCCGCAGCACCTCGAGCAACGGTCCCACCTCGCCGGTGGTCTGCCCGTACATGGCGCCCAGCAGGCCGAGTTTGGCCCGTGCGCGGTCGCCGCCGAAGGCCGTGCGGGCCAGGGCCGCGTAGAGGTCGCCCTCGGCCGCGGCGGCCGCCAGTCCGGGATCACCGGACAGTGCGGCGAGCACGCGGGGTTCCAGTTGCCCGGCGTCGGCCACGACAAGGCGGTGCCCTGGGTCGGCGACCACGGCGGCCCGCAACTGCCGGGGGATCTGCAGCGCGCCGCCGCCGCGGGTGGCCCAGCGGCCGGAGACGACGCCGCCGACGACGTACTCGGGACGGAACCGCCCTGCGGGCGCCCAGTGTTCACGCCAGGCCCAGCCATGGGCGCTGTGGATGCGGGAGAGCTCCTTGTAGCGCAGCAGTAGGGCGGCGGCGGGGTGCTCCACATCGCGCAGGACGTGGGAGCGGGTCGAGGTGATGTGCACGCCGACCCGCTCGAAGGCGGGCAGCAGTTGGGCGGGCGAGTCCGGGTTGACCGGGCGGCCCAGGGCCTCCTGGACGGCGGTGGCCAGTTCGGCGAGGACCTTCGGCCGGGCGCCCCCGGCCGGGCGCGGCCCGAGCAGCCCGATCAGCACCTCGTCGTGGGCGGCGGCGCTCCAGGGCACCCCGTCGTGGGTCATCTCCGCCGCGGCGAGCGCCCCGGCGGACTCGGCGGCGCACAGCAGGCGCATGCGGTCGGGGTGTTCGGACAGGGCGATGCGGCGTTGCTGTTCGGCGTGGACGGCGACCACGGCCTCCAGCGGGTCGGTACCGGGCGGGAGGTGGTGGCGGTCGGCGGCGAAGAGCACGGGCTGGTCGTCGGGGCCGCCCTCGGGCGCGTCGGGGGGCACGGGCAGCCCGCGCAGCCGGGCCCAGGCCGCGCCCAGGGAGCGGGGCAGACCGAAGCGTTCCTCCGCGCCGAGCAGCAGTGCCTCGACGAGCTTGAGGTCGTGGCACCGTGCGGGGCGGACCGGCAGCCCTGCCAGCAGGGGCGGGTAGATCTCGTCCGTGGCGGCCCAGACCCACCGCGGCGCCTGGCGCGCCTCGCGGTCGGCGACGGCCGCGGCGAGATCCGGCACGCTCTCCGGCGGGCCCGCCGGGGTGCCGTCCTCGCGCAGCCCTTGGAGCCGCCCGCCGGTCCCCAGTGGATCGGCGACGACGGCGACGGACAGGGTCCTCTGCGAGGTCACACACCGAGCGTAGGGCGGGGCACCGACAATGCCCCGGGACGGCGGTCAGCCGTCGGCGTCGCGGCTCACCTTCAGCGCCCACAGCACGAGCGACACCTGCAGCGGCAGCCGCGCGTAGGCGGCCTTGCGCAGCGGTGCGGGACGGTCGCGCCAGTCGCGGGCCATCTTCACGTTCGCGGGGAACACTCCGGCGAAGAAGCCGGCCGCCAGCAGCGCCCCGGCACGGCGGGTGCGCGGCAGCGCGATGCCGGCGGCGAGCGCGAGTTCCACCGCTCCGCTGGCGTACGTCCAGTTGCGGGCGTTGCCGGGCAGGATCTTCGGGACGATCGCGTCGAAGGGCCCGGGCACCACGAAGTGCGCGGTGCCCGCGGTGGCGAGCAGCCGGGCCAGCAGCCTGGCGGAACGGTCGGAACCACCGGAACGACCGGAACGACCAGAAAGGTGCTCTGCCATCGGGGACCTCCTGCGGATGTCGGCGCCGCGCCTCACGTTAGCGGCGGCCGCCGGGGCCGCGCGGCGGATCACCGGTCCCGGCGTGTGCGCTTGCTCACCCATCCTGGGAGGCGGGTCCGGCGGCCGGCCGGGCCTGTGAAGGGCGGGAGCTGCGCGAAGTCCGGGTCGGCGCGCAGGGTCCCGGACAGGTGCGCGAGCGCCGTGCGCACCCGGGTGAGCGGGTGGCCGGGGAAGCGCGCGTCGTACTCCGGGGCGTCGGCCCGGTGGAACGGCAGCCCACCGCGCAGCCCGGGCGCGTAGGGATGCGCCAGGAAGTACTGCTCGGGGCCGAGTTCGGCGAGCACCAGGGCCTCGCGCATCCCGGTGGGGCCGGCTTCAAAGGCCTGCACCTTCACCACGGCGCTGCAGGCCGCGCGCGGCAGGGTGTAGCTGCCGAGGAAGGCCAGACCGCTCGGCCGGTCCGGCAGCGGCACTTTGAGCACCTGGCGCAGCGCCGGCAGGCCGGCCACCTGGACCACGTCGGCCTCGATGAGGCCGCCGCCGGCGCCTGCCGTGACGTGGGCCAGCGCCTGCCGCAGCGGGACAGGCTCCTCCAGGGGCGCCGGTATGTCCGGCGGCAGGTCGAAGAAGTGCAGGCTGATCACATCGCCGTGGTCATCGGTCCAGGCGTGCTCGGCGACCTGCCGGTAACCCGGCAGGTCCGCGCCGTCGAGTGGTTGCATGGACAGGCATCATGCCGTAGGGGCGAGTTGGGCGTCGCGGCGCACCAGGGCCGCGTACCGGCCGTCGAGAGCGAGCAGTTGGTCGTGCGTGCCGCGTTCGGTGATCCGCCCGTGGTCCAGCACGACGATCTGGTCGGCGTCGCGGACCGTCGACAGGCGGTGCGCGATGGTGATGGTCGTCCGGCCGGCCGAGAGGGCGTCGATGGCCTCCTGGACGGCGTGCTCGGTGCGGGTGTCCAGCGCGCTGGTGGCCTCGTCGAGGATGAGGACCGGGGGATCGCGCAGAATGGTGCGGGCTATGGCCAGGCGCTGCTTCTCGCCGCCGGAGAAGCGGTAGCCGCGTTCGCCGACGACGGTGTCGTACCCGTCGGGCAGGCCCGCGATGTGGTCGTGGATCTGAGCGGCGCGCGCCGCGGCGACGATCTCCTCGTCGGTCGCGTCGGGCTTGGCGAAGCGCAGGTTCTCCGCGACGGACGCGTGGAAGAGGTAGGTCTCCTGCGAGACGACGCCCACGGCCGCCGCGAGGGTGTCGAAGGCGAGGTCGCGCACATCGGTGCCGTCGAGCGTGACCCGGCCCTCGGTGACGTCGTACAGGCGGGGCACGAGGTAGCTCAGCGTGCTCTTGCCGGAGCCGGTGGCCCCCACGACCGCGAGGCTCCCGCCGGCGGGCACGTCCAGGTCGATGCCCTCCAGGGTGTGCTCGGGCGAGGCGGAGTCGTAGGAGAAGCCCACGCCCTCGAAGCGCACGTCGCCGCGGGCGCGTGCGAACCGTACGGGATCGGGCCGCTCGGTGATGTCGACCGGCAGGTCGAGGTACTCGAAGATGCGCCGGAACAGCGCGAGCGAGGTCTGCACCTCGACGCCCGTGGACAGCAGGCCCACCGTGGGCCGGAAAAGGCCCTGTTGCAGTGAGACGAAGGCGACCAGCGTGCCGATGGACACGACCGTGCCCGCGCCGTGGACCACGATCCCGGCGGCCCAGTAGATCAGCGCCGGCATGGCGGCCATGACGATGCCGATGGTCGACATCCGCCACCGTCCGGCCATGTTGGAGCGCACTTCGAGGTCGACCAGGCGCTCGGACTCCTCCGCGAAAGAGCGGGTCAGGGACGCGGAGCGCCCCATGGTGCGGCCGAGCAGGATGCCGCTGACCGACAGGGACTCGGTGACGATGGCGGACATCGCGGCCATCTGCCCCTGCCGCTGGGTGGTGATCCTCTTGCGTTCGGTGCCGACCCGGCGGCTGATCCACACGAAGGCCGGGAGCAGCACCAGGGAGACCAGCGTGAGCCGCCACTCCAGGGCGAGCATGGCGACGACGCTCGCCACGACGCTGGTGAGGTTGGAGACCAGGGATGTCGCGGTGGAGGTGACTGTGGCCTGCATGCCGCCGATGTCGTTGGCGATACGGGACTGCACCTCGCCGGTGCGGGTCCGGGTGAAGAAGGCGAGCGACATGCGCTGCAGCCGCTCGTAGACGGCGGTGCGCAGGTCGTGCATGACGCGCTGGCCGACGGTGGTGGATATGAGCGTCTGGAGGACGCCGAAGACGCTGTTGAGGACGGCGGTGGCGATCATGCCGAGGGCCAGCAGGCTCAGCAGCCCCGTGCGGCCCTGCGGGATCGCGGTGTCGAGGATCGCCCGCAGCAGGAAGGGTGAGGCGACCGAGACGAGGGAAGCGGCGCCGACGAGCAGTCCGACAAGGGCGAGGCGGCCGCGGTAGGGGCGGAACAGGCCCAGGACGCGTCGTACGTCGGTGCGCTGGGCGGAGTCCTTGGGCGGTGGGGTCCACCGCGGGGAGTCATCGGGGTGCAAAGGGCCTCCGAAGGCGGGGGTACGGCAGGACGATGAGAGTGTAGTTCATTGTTACCTATACTCACAATGAACCGCATCCTGATATCCTCGGGCCATGGAATCGCGCAACTTCGCCGCGGACACCGACGAGTCGACCGGCCTCGCCGAACAGTTGCTTCGGCTGACCCGCCGGCTGCACCGCGTCCAGCGACGGCACCTGGAGCCGCTCGGCATCACCCCGGCCCAGTCGCGCATGCTGCGCAGCGTCGCGCACAGCGAGGAGGCGCCGCGGATGGCCGATCTGGCCCAGCGTCTGGAGGTCGTGCCGCGCGCGGTGACCACGCTCACCGACGCCCTGGAGGAACGCGGCTTCGTGCGCCGCGTGCCGGACCCGGCGAGTCGTCGCGTGGTGCGGATCGAGCTGACGGCGGAGGGCGAGGGCGCGCTGCGGCGCCTGCGGCAGGCCCGGCGGGAGGCCGCGGAGGAGATGCTGGCACCACTGGACGCGGCCCAGCGCGATGCCCTGACGGCGTTGCTCGCCGTCCTGGACACCGGGCCGGGCCACTGCTGAGACGCCAGGCTCACCGGGGCCGCACGCGCCCGGGTGGCGCGGGCGCGTGGGGTCCGGGTGTCAGGCGCGCCAGGTGTCGCCGAGCGTCACCTTGCCGCTCGCGGGGACGGTCGCCGTGCGGTTGGCGCCGGACTCCCAGGTGACGTTCCCGTTCGCGTCCTTCTTGATGTACTTGTACTCGAAGGACGTGCCCGCGCTCATGGAGACGTCCAGCTTCCACACCGGGTAGGCGGACGAGGACAACAGCGGCGCCGCGGCGGTGTTCCAGTTGCCGAGCGCAGCGTTGCTACCGGCCACATAGATGTTCTGGCCCATGACCGTGGTGGCGTTCACCGAGAAGGAGGCGCCGCTCGCCGGGGCCGTGCCGCCGCCGTTGCAGGGGGCGCCCACGTAGAGCGCGACCGCGTCGTTGGCGCCGATGGTGGCGGTGAAGGTGCCGTTCGAGGCGACGGTGTACGTGGCGCCGCTGTGCTGGACGTCGCAGTAGGTGCCGGCGGGCAGCGAGGTGGTGAAGGTCTGGCCGATGGAACCGCTCTCGTGGTTGATGGCCACGAAGCCCTTGCTGCCGCGCCCGAAGGCGATGGCGTTGCTGCCGTTGGACCACCAGTTGGTCACGGCCGTCCCGGCGACGGCGTTGCGGAAGCGGACCATGCCAGCGATCTGGGGCCAGGCGTGCTGGCACTTCCAGCCGTCGCTGTAGCAGGCGTTGACGGTGCCGCCGTTGGGCGGGCCGGAGTCGTTGTCGGAGAACTCGTAGCCCGAGTACACATTGGGCGAGCCGTAGGGCCAGGCGAGCATGTAGACGTTGGCCAGCGTGTAGGTCGCGCCGGCCTTGTAGTTGAGGGTCGAGCCGTTGCGTTCGGTGTCCCAGTTGTCCACAAAGGTGCGCGCCTGGCCGCTCGGCAGGTAGCCGGCACCCCAGGAGGCGCCCCAGTTGCTCAGGTAGGCCAGCTTCTCGTTGCCGAAGATCCGCTTGAGGTCGTAGGCGCCCTGGAAGGCGTCGACATCACCCGTGCCGGTGTACTCGCCCGGCTGGACGGCCTCGCCGGAACCGTAGATGACCTCCTGCGCCCAGAAGACCGAGGGGTTGCTGAGCTTGGCCTTGATGGCGGCGAGATCCCCGGAGGCGATGTGCTTGGCCGCGTCGATCCGGAATCCGTCGACGCCGAGGGAGATCAGGTTGTTCAGGTAGCCGGCGATGGTGGAACGGACGTAGTCGCTGCCGGTGTTCAGGTCAGCGAGCCCGACGAGTTCGCAGTTCTGCACATTGTCGCGGTTGGTGTAGTCGCTGATGCTGGACCGGCAGGAGTGGAAGTCCTGGTCCTGGTAGTAGCCCGGGTAGTTGTACTTCGAGTACGACGTCCCGCCGGTACCCGTTCCCGAACCCGCGCTCATGTGGTTGACGACCGCGTCCGCGATCACCTTGACGCCCGCCGCGTGACAGGTGTCCACCATGTTCTTGAAGGCCGCGCTGTCCCCCAGCCGGCCGGCGATGCGGTAGCTGACGGGCTGGTACGAGGTCCACCACTGCGCGCCCTGGATGTGCTCCGCGGGCGGCGAGACCTCCACGTAGCCGTAGCCCGCGGGGCCGAGGGTGTTCGTGCACTCCTTGGCGACGGAGGCGAATTTCCATTCGAAGAGCGTCGCGGTGACGTCCTTGCTCCCGGGCGGCGCGGCCTGGGCCGGCTCCTGCGACACGACGGCGAGGCCGGCCGTGGCGAGCAGCGCCGCCAGTCCCGCGCGCACGAAACGCGATCTCATGGTGCGGCTCCTTCGTTTTCGGGCACAAAGGTGCCCCGAAGACAGCCACGCGCCAGGCCATCGAGTGGGGGGCGGAGTTCCCGCCCGTGGGGACTCCGGATAGGAGACTGGCCTCGCGGGCGGACACCGTCAAGACATCGCGTGGAAAAACTTTCAACATCTTGCGGAAACAATCTGCGGTGCCGTTTCAGAAGGCAACGGATCAGCCGTGACCGCGTGCTGAGTGCCCGTCAGCAGGCCATGCGCAGTGCCCACCCCGCCGTGGCGCTCAGCCCGCCAGGGCGTCCCGGTGCCCCATCACCACCACCGGATGCCGCGCAGGACCGCTCGCGCTGCCAGCCCCCGGCCCGCCGCGTTTACAGGACCGCGGTGGACTCGGCCGACCGGGCGCTCTTTCCGAGACGGCCGGCACCTGACGGGAGCCGGGCGGGACGAGCGTGCGCAGCGCCCCACCGACAGCCGGTATCCGCGGACTCCGCGCGGAAGCCGACACCGACGGCCCGTTCCCGCCGGCGCGCGCCGGGCGGTCCTGCCCGGCGCATCCCGCCGACAGCGCGAGCGCCGCGGCCACCGCCGCCGCTCCCACCGTGCGCACCGTCCGGACCGTCGATGGCGCACGCATCGGTTCCCATCCTCGCAGTCCTCGGCAATGGAGCTCACGACCAGGGCGCGTTCCCCGTACCGAGGGAAAAAACCGGTTGAATTCACCAAGTCGGCAACGCGACCCTGGCACGTCTCCACTCACCCCCATCTCCGATGCCGGGACGCCATGTCGCTTCGTTCTCTCCCCCACGCCGATCCGGGTGTCCCCGACACCCGCTCCGGCTTCCGCCTTCTGCTCTGGCTCGAGAAGCGCCAGATCCGCGCCCAGGCGACGGCCACGTTCTGGGGCACCCTCAACATGGCGGCCGTGGCGGGCATGCCCGCGGCGGTCGGCCTGGCCGTCCAGGCGGTCGTGGACCGCTCAGGCGGGCGGCTCGCGCTCGCGGGCGGGCTGATCCTCGCGCTGGGCCTGATCTCGGCGGTGGGCGACACCATGCTGCACCGCACCGCCGTCACCAACTGGATCTCCGCCGCCGCCCGGGTGCAGCAGTTGCTGGCCCGCAAGACGGCCGAACTCGGCTCCGTGCTCACCCGGCGGGTGGCGGCCGGCGAGGTCGTCGCCGTCAGCACCGGTGACGTCGAGAAGATCGGCTGGTTCGTCGAGGCGCTCGCCCGCTTCGCGGCCAGCCTGCTGGCGACCGTCGGTGTGACGGTCGCCCTCGTCGTCTACCGGCCCGAACTGGGCCTGATCGTGGCGGCCTGCGTCCCCGTCCTGGCGCTCGCGGTGCTGCCGCTGCTGCCGCACGCGACGCGGCGGGCGGACGAGCAGCGGACCAAGGCCGGCAAGGCCACCGAACTCGCCTCCGACACGGTGGCGGGACTAAGGGTGCTGCGCGGCATCGGCGGCGAGGAGCTGTTCCTCACCCGCTACCGGCGCGCCTCCCAGGAGGTCCGGCAGGCCGCCGTGCGCAGTGCCAGGATGTGGTCCCTGATCAGCGCGCTCCAAGTGGCACTGCCGGGACTCCTGCTGCTCGCGGTGACCTGGTACGGAGCACGGCTGGCGCTGGACGGCCGGATCTCGGTCGGCGAACTGGTCACCGTCTACGGCGCCGTGGTCTTCCTGCTCTTCCCGCTGCGGGGCTTCGAGGAGATCGCGATGGCGTACTCCTTCTCCCGGCCGTCCGCCAAGCGCGCGGCACGGGTGCTGTCGCTGCGGCGGGACGCGGCCGGGCGGGACGGCGCCGGCACCGCGGACGCTGCGCCCTCGGGGGCGTCGCAGGCCTCGGGGGCGTCGCAGGCCTCGGGCGACCTGTACGACCCCGTCACGGGCCTGCTGGCGCCCGCCGGGAAGCTGACCGCCGTCGTGTGCGGCGACCCGGACGCGGCAGGCGCGCTGGCCGACCGGCTCGGCGGCCACAGCCCGGAACGGGCCGAGGAGGACCCCTCGGTGCTGCTGGGCGACACGCCGCTGGACGAGCTGCCGTTGGCCGCGGCACGGGCGGTCGTGCTGGTGCAGGACAAGGACCCGGTGCTGCTGTCGGGGACCCTCGCCGAACTGCTGGACGTGCCCCGCTCGGGCGCCGTGGCTCCCTCGGAGGCGCTGGCGGCCGCCCAGTGCGACGACGTGCTGGAGGCGCTGGCCCAGGCCTCCGTGGACGCGTCGGGCGACCCGATGCGCACCCGCATCACCGAGCGGGGGCGGTCGCTGTCGGGCGGCCAGCGGCAGCGCCTGGCGCTGGCCCGCTCGCTGATGGCCGACCCGGAGGTGCTGGTGCTCGACGAGCCGACCAGCGCCGTCGACACGCACACCGAGGCCAGGATCGCGCACGGTCTGCGGGCGCTGCGCGCCGAGCGGACCACGGTGGTCCTCACCTCCAGCCCGCTGCTGCTGGACCTGGCCGACCGGGTGGTCTTCGTCGAGGAGGGCTCGGTGCGGGCCTCCGGCACGCACCGCGAGCTGCTCCTGGCCGACCCCGGCTACCGCGCCGTCGTCACCCGGGAGACCGAACCCGGACTCCACCCGTTCGAGTCACTACGGAAAGCCGAGGAACACGCATGATCGGCGTGCCACCGCCGGACTACGATCCGGCCGCGCCGCAGCAGGCCAGTACCCTGCCGGTGGGCTCCCCCGCCACGGTGCGCGGCTACGTCAAGGAACTGGTCGGCCGCCACCGGCGCGCCTTCGTCACCCTCATCGTGCTGAACGCGGTGGCCGTCCTCGCCTCGATGGTCGGCCCCTACCTGCTGGGGCACCTGGTCGAGAGCCTGTCGGTGGGCGACAGGGATCTGCACCTCGGCCGCACGATGGCGTTCTTCGGCGCCGCCCTCGCCGTACAGACAGTCTTCGTGCGCGAGGTACGGCTGCGCGGCGCCATCCTGGGCGAGCGGATGCTCGCCGACCTGCGCGAGGACTTCCTCGTACGGTCGGTCGCGCTGCCGCCGGGCGTGCTGGAGCGGGCCGGTACCGGTGACCTGCTGTCCCGGATCACCACGGACATCGACCGGCTGGCAAACGCCATGCGCGAGGCCGTCCCCCAGCTGGCGATCGCCGTGGTCTGGGGCGGGCTGCTGCTCGGCGCCCTGACGGTCACCTCGCCCCCGCTGGCACTCGCCGTGCTCGTGGCGCTGCCGGTGCTGCTGCTGGGATGCCGCTGGTACTTCCGCCGCGCGCCGCGGGGCTACCGCTCCGAGGCGGCCGGCTACGCGGCCGTCTCGGCCGTGCTCGCCGAGTCGGTCGACGCCGGCCGCACCATCGAGGCCCACCGGCTGGAGGAGCGGCGCGAGGAACTGTCACGCCTGCGCATCCGGCAGTGGGTGGCCTGGGAGCGCTACACGATGTGGCTGCGCACCGTCCTCTTCCCGGTGATCAACGCGACGTACACCCTGATCCTTGCGGCCGTGCTGCTCATCGGCGGGACGCTGGTCCTGCGCGGCTGGGTCTCGGTCGGCGAACTGACCACGGGCGCGCTCTACGCGCAGATGCTGGCCGATCCGATCAATCTCATCCTGCGCTGGTACGACGAACTTCAGGTGGCCCAGGTCTCCCTGGCCCGGCTGGTGGGCGTACGGGAGATCGAGCCGGGCGCCGGCGACACCGAGGTGACGCCGGACGGCCGTGACGTCCACGCCGACGAGGTGCGCTTCGGCTACCGCGCCGGGAACGACGTGCTGCACGGGGTCACCCTCCGGGTGCGCCCCGGCACCCGGCTGGCCCTGGTCGGGCCCTCCGGCGCCGGCAAGTCGACACTGGGCCGGCTGCTGGCGGGGATCTACGCCCCCCGCACCGGTGAGGTCACCCTCGGCGGCGCCGAGCTGGCCCGGATGCCCGCGGAGCGGGTCCGCGAGCACGTGGCCCTGGTCAATCAGGAGCACCACGTCTTCGTCGGGACGCTGCGCGACAACCTGCTGCTCGCCCGCGCGGGGGCGGACGACACCGAGCTGTGGGCGGCCCTGACCGCGGTGGACGCCGAGGGCTGGGCGCGGGCGCTGGACGCGGGACTGGACACCGAGGTGGGCTCCGGCGGGGCCGCGCTCACCCCGGCCCAGGCGCAGCAGGTGGCGCTCGCCCGCCTGGTCCTGGCCGACCCGCACACCCTGGTGCTCGACGAGGCCACCTCGCTGCTCGACCCGCGGGCCGCACGGCACCTGGAGCGGTCGCTGGCCCGCGTCCTGGACGGCCGCACAGTGGTGGCCATCGCGCACCGGCTGCACACGGCGCACGACGCGGATCTGATCGCGGTCGTCGAGGGCGGCAGGATCAGCGAGCTGGGCAGCCACCACCAACTGGTGGAGGCGGACGGCGCCTACGCGGCGCTGTGGCGGTCCTGGCACGGATAGCCGGCCGCCACGGCGCCGCGCGCCGATCCGCGGTGGGGGTGCTCAGGCGCCGAAGACCAGTGCCCCCACCGCGCCCACGCCGCCGATCACGAAGAAGACCGGGGTCAGCACCTTGATCTCGACCTTGCTGCCCGCGCGGAACCGCATGGGCTTCGGGGTGCCCAGCGGGTACCAGCGGCGGCGCCCGATGGGGATGGGCCACAGCACGGGGCAGCCGGAGACCGTCAGGGCGTCGCCGAGGCAGTGCACGATGGAGCCGAGCACGATCGGGATGCCGATCCACAGGTACTGCTGACCGGGCTCGGTCAGCAGCCAGCCCTTGCCGCTCTGGGTGCTGTCCAGGGTGTCGGCGAGCACCCAGGCGCTGGTGGCACCGAGCAGCCAGACCAGGATGTCGCTGGACATCCGGGCCTGCCGCCACAGCAGTCCTTCGACCGCCAGAACGGCGTGCACGAAGAGGATGAAGACCACGGCCCAGCGGCCGCCGGCCCATGCCAGGGCGGAGGCGCCGGCGCCCATCATCACCGCCCAGAGCCATGTGTGGGTCAGGGTGCGGTGCCCGCCCTGGCGTATCGGGTCTCCGGGCTTGCGGGTCTTCCGGTACGCGGCGTAGGACAGCTTGTCGATGACTGAGCACAGCCATCGGGAAATCGGGCCGAATGCCCGGGAAATCGTGGCCGCCTTGTGATCCAGATCAGGAGCGAGGGCCGCACCGGCACAGATCAGCGCACCGACCACGAGGGTCGGCCAGGGCATCGGATGATTGAGCCCCGCGGCGACCGCACCTACTGCCAGCCAAGCTGCCGCTCCGGAGACAGAATGTGCCGGTCCCATCATGGCGTGTCCCGCCCCTTTCGACCCGCCCTGAAGCGGAGTTGACGTCCAATCGACGGCACACCATACCGTCGGGCGATCTTCGCTCGTACCGCCGGTTCATCCCCCGGACCCCGCGGCAGGCAAGATGGGGGTGTGACCCTTATCGATCAGCTCCCTGCCGAGGCCGACCCCGACGCCCTTTTCGAAGCTTTCGCCACCTGGGCGGAGGGCCGGGGCATCTCGCTCTATCCCGCCCAGGAGGAGGCGCTGATCGAGGTGGTCTCCGGGGCGAACGTCATCCTGTCGACGCCGACCGGCTCGGGAAAGAGCCTGGTCGCGGCGGGTGCGCACTTCGCCGCCCTGGCGCGTGACGAGGTCACCTTCTACACCGCGCCGATCAAGGCGCTGGTGTCGGAGAAGTTCTTCGACCTCTGCAAGCTCTTCGGTACCGAGAACGTCGGCATGCTCACCGGTGACGCCTCCGTCAACCCGGACGCACCCGTCATCTGCTGCACGGCGGAGGTGCTGGCGTCGATAGCGCTGCGCGACGGCAAGGACGCGGACATCGGCCAGGTCGTCATGGACGAGTTCCACTTCTACGCCGAGCCCGACCGCGGCTGGGCGTGGCAGATCCCGCTGCTGGAGCTGCCGCAGGCGCAGTTCCTGCTGATGTCGGCGACCCTCGGTGACGTCAGCCGCTTCGAGAAGGACCTCACCCGCCGCACCGGGCGGCCCACCTCGGTCGTGCGCTCGGCGACCCGTCCGGTGCCCCTGTCGTACGAGTACCGGCTGACCCCGCTCACCGAGACGCTCACGGAGCTGCTGGAGACCCGGCAGGCTCCGGTCTACATCGTGCACTTCACGCAGGCGGCCGCCGTGGAGCGGGCGCAGGCGCTCATGAGCATCAACATGTGCACGAGGGCCGAGAAGGACGCCATCGCCGAGCTCATCGGGAACTTCCGCTTCACCACCAAGTTCGGGCGCAATCTCTCCCGTTACGTACGGCACGGCATCGGCGTGCACCACGCCGGCATGCTGCCCAAGTACCGGCGCCTGGTGGAGAAGCTCGCCCAGGCGGGCCTGCTGAAGGTCATCTGCGGCACCGACACCCTCGGTGTCGGGGTCAACGTGCCGATCCGCACGGTGCTGTTCACCGCGCTGACCAAGTACGACGGCAACCGGGTGCGGGTGCTGCGCTCCCGCGAGTTCCACCAGATCGCCGGGCGGGCCGGCCGGGCCGGCTTCGACACCGCGGGGCTCGTGGTGGCCCAGGCTCCCGAGCACGTCATCGAGAACGAGAAGTCGCTGGCCAAGGCCGGGGACGACCCGAAGAAGCGCCGCAAGGTCGTCCGCAAGAAGGCGCCCGAGGGCTTCGTCGGCTGGTCCGAGACCACCTTCGAGAAGCTGATCGCCTCCGATCCGGAGCCGCTGACCTCCCGCTTCCGGGTGACCCACGCGATGCTCCTGTCGGTCATCGCGCGCCCGGGCAACGCCTTCGAGGCCATGCGCCGGCTGCTGGAGGACAACCACGAGGACCGCAGGTCCCAGCTGCGCCACATCCGGCGGGCCATCGCGATCTACCGTTCGCTGCTGGCTGGCGGAGTGGTGGAGCGCCTGGACGAGCCGGACGAGGAAGGCCGCATCGTCCGGCTGACCGTCGACCTCCAGCAGAACTTCGCGCTCAACCAGCCGCTGTCCACCTTCGCGCTCGCGGCCTTCGAACTGCTGGAGCCCGAATCGCCCTCCTACGCGCTCGACATGGTGTCGGTCGTCGAGTCGACCCTCGACGACCCCCGCCAGATCCTGGCCGCCCAGGAGAACAAGGCGCGTGGCACGGCGGTGGCCGCGATGAAGGCCGACGGGATCGAGTACGAGGAGCGGATGGAGCGTCTTCAGGACATCTCCTACGCCAAGCCCCTGGAGGAGGTGCTCTCCCACGCCTACGGCGTCTACCGCAAGAGCCACCCCTGGGTCGGCGACCACCCGCTCTCGCCGAAGTCCGTCGTGCGCGACATGTACGAACGCGCCATGACCTTCACCGAGTTCGTCTCGTACTACGACCTGGCCCGGACCGAGGGCATCGTGCTGCGCTACCTGGCGAGTGCCTACAAGGCGCTGGAGCACACCGTCCCCGACGACCTGAAGTCCGAGGACCTGCAGGACCTCATCGCCTGGCTGGGCGAGCTGGTGCGCCAGGTCGACTCCAGCCTGCTCGACGAATGGGAGCAGCTCGCCAACCCCGCGGAGATGACCGCCGAGGAGGCGCAGGAGCGCGCCGACCAGGTCAAGCCGGTCACCGCCAACGCCCGCGCCTTCCGGGTGCTGGTGCGCAACGCGATGTTCCGCCGGGTGGAGCTGGCCGCCCTGGAGCACTACACCGAACTGGCCGAACTCGACGCCGATTCCGGCTGGGACGCGGACGCGTGGGCGGACGCCATGGACGCCTACTGGGACGAGTACGAGAGCCTGGGCACCGGGCCGGACGCACGCGGCCCGAAGCTGCTGCAGATCGAGGAGCGTCCCCAGGAGGCCCTGTGGAAGGTCCGGCAGACCTTCGCGGACCCCGAAGGCGACCACGACTGGGGCATCTCGGCCGACGTCGACCTGACCGCCTCCGACGAGGAGGGACGTGCGGTGGTCAAGGTGACGGCGGTGGGGACGCTGTGACCGCGGCACCGGCGATACGCACGACCGCGCGGACCCGCGCCTCCGCCGCGCAGGAGCAGAAGGAGCACGCCCGATGACCAACCCCGCCGAACGGCTGGTGGACCTGCTGAACCTCGAGAAGATCGAGGAGAACATCTTCCGCGGTCAGAGCCCCGACGAGCGGATCCAGCGGGTCTTCGGCGGACAGGTGGCGGGCCAGGCGCTGGTCGCCGCGGGCCGCACGACGGACGGCACCCGGCCGGTGCACTCCCTGCACGCGTACTTCCTGCGGCCGGGCCGTCCGGGCGTGCCGATCGTGTACGAGGTCGAGCGCGTCCGCGACGGGAAGTCGTTCACCACCCGCCGGGTGGTCGCGGTGCAGCAGGGCCGGACGATCTTCACTCTGACCGCCTCCTTCCACTTGCCGGAGCCCGGGTTCGAGCACCAGCTGCCGATGCGGGAGGTCCCGGATCCGGAGAGCCTGCCGAGGCTCAGTGACGAGATCCGGGAACATCTGGGCGGGCTGCCGGAGCAGTTGGAGCGCATGGCGCGCCGGCAGCCGTTCGACATCCGCTACGTGGAGCGGCTGCGCTGGACCCCCGAGGAGATCGAGGGCGCGGAGCCGCGCAGCGCCGTCTGGATGCGCGCGGTGGGCCCGCTCGGCGACGATCCGCTCGTGCACACCTGCGCGCTCGCGTACGCCAGCGACATGATGCTGCTGGACGCCGTACGGGTGCCGATCGAGCCCCTGTGGGGGCCGCGCGGCTTCGACATGGCCTCGCTGGACCACGCGATGTGGTTCCACCGCCCGTTCCGGACCGACGACTGGTTCCTCTACGACCAGGAGTCCCCCATCGCCACCGGCGCCCGCGGACTCGCCCGTGGACGTATCTACGACCGCGAGGGCAGGCTGCTGGTCTCGGTGGTCCAGGAAGGGCTGTTCCGGAAGCACGAGGACTGACCCGGCGGGCGGGGACGACTCGGCGAGTCCGGCCTCGACGCCGGTGGGGGGAGGGGTCCGGTCGGCCCCTCCCCCCACCGCGTCAGCGGACCCGGATCAGGTCAGCGTCAGCTTCTTGTGCGCGGAAGTGCTGCCGACATAGTTCCCGTTCCCACCGTAGACGGCCGTGACCGTCGCCGTTCCCTTCTTGTTCGGCAGCTTGATCGTGAAGGCGTGAGTGCCCTTCGCGGCTGCCGTCAGGGTGACCTTGGTGGTGGCGGTCGTGTTGCCGACCTTGGCGGTCACCGTGATCGTGCCGGTCGGATAGGCGGCGCCGCTGTGGCCGCCGACCACCACCCGGACCTTCTCGGTCTTGCCGTGGGTCGCCTTGGTCCGGGACAGCGTGAGCGTCGTGGCCGACTTCGCCTTCGCGACCTTCAGGTTCTGCGTCGCGACGCCGCTGGGGGCGACGAAGTCGGTGCCGGTGAACTGTACCGACACCGTGTGGGTGGCGACGGACAGGGACGCCGGCAGCGTGAACTTGCCGGAGCCCGAGGCGCTGACCTTCGCGGACAGCGAGCCGGTTCCGTAACTGACCTTCACCGTGCCGCTGTCGGCACCCGCCACCGCGAAGATCCCGGAGACCGCGTGCCCGTAGGTGGTGGAGGTCTGTTGCAGCGACACGGCAATGGCGCTCTGGCCCTTGGTCAGGACGAGCTGCACGGCGTCGGAGGCCGAGGTGTCCGCGGTGGCGGTTCCCTCGAAGGACGCGGTGAAGTGGTACGTCCCCGCCTTGAATCCGGCCGGTACGGAAAGCGATGCCGTCCCGCCGGTGACCGTGCCGTGCCCGAGGACGGTGGTTCCGTCGCGGAACGTCACCACTCCGCCGTCGGTTCCGTCGCCGGTGACGGCCGCCTTCAGCGCGACCGCCTTGTTGATTCCAGGAGCCGCCGGGTTCAGGCTCAGGGTCGTCGACGTCGTGGCCAGCACGTCGATGTCCGCCGTCTCGGTGTAGCCCGAGCCGGCTCCGACCGCGGTGATGGTGGTGCCACCGTACGCCACGTCGGCAGGCAGCACGGCCTGGTACGAGACGGTGCCGTCGCTGTCGGCGACGGCGCTGCCGAGCGACGTGGAAGCGAGCGTGAAGGCCACGCTCTCGCCGCTGCGGTAGCCCGAGCCGCCGACCGTGAACGTGGCGCCCGGAGCGGGCTTGCTGTCACTGACCGTCAGCGTCCCCGGCTGCGAGAGCGCCTGGTGTTCGGCGCAGACGCCGCCTTGGACACCGACCGGGGGCACGGCGGGCGAGGTGCCCGTGACGCCGTCCTCCTCGCGGACCGTGAGGGTGCCGAAGTCCTGGCTGCCCAGGACCGCGTTGGTGGAGTTCGACACCCCGATCTTGTACGCGGTGGTCGGGGTCGCTCCGGCCACGGTGTCACCCGTCACCGGGACCGTCACCGCCTGGCAGGTCGTGCCGGGCTGGAAAGTGACGGGCTGCATGGCGAGGCCGACCTTGCCGGTGGCCGAACCGACCACGGTCAGGTATGCGGTGACCGGCGTCGTGCTCGGCTGCGAGAGGTAGACCGCGACATCGTCCGTGCCGGGGCCGCTGCCTTCCTCCGCGGTGGTCGACGCGACGTTGACCGTCGTCCGCGTGTGGGGGTCGGGGGTGCCCACGCCCTGGTTGTCGAAGCCCAGGTCCGACAGGTACACGCCGCCGGTGGTCACGGCGTCGACGCCGACGGCCGCGGTGAACGTGACCTTCGCGATGTGCTTGAGGTCCAGACCCGCCGTGGCCAGGGTCTCGGTGGGCACGTGCACCTGCTGCAGCACGATCTTGCCGAGGTTGGTCGACGGGCTGGCCGGCATCCTGGTGACGCCCCATGTGTTGAGGTCGGACACCAGATCGCTCCAGGTATGGCCGGAGGAGTCGGTCACACTCAGTGTCATGTCCGTCCCGGTGGTGACGCTCTCGTCCGGGGACATGTTCACGGTCATCTCTTCGTAACCGGACACGTTCTGCTGTGCGGCCGGGATGGTCACGCCGAGCGCCCCGGTGGTCGCCGTCCAGGTCAGGTGCGTCATCGGATTGAGCGGGACGTTCGGTGCGAACGACGCGGGAGTCCAGTAGGGCACCTGCTGGTTGGTGAGTGTGCTCCCGGGGTTGGTGCAGTACGGCAGGGGTTCGGGAACGGTGCGGCCGTACTTGTTGGCGCAGACCGTGGCGGTGGCCCCGGCCGTGGTGCCGATCAGCGGGCTGGTGCTCTTGAACGAGGTGATGTCCTTGCGCAGGGACGAGGGCTGCTCGGCCACGGTGCGTACGTCCGCGAAGCCCGCCACGGACGGCGGCTCCTGCTGCGTACCGTCGAACATCCCCTGGTACTGGGTCTGTCCGCCGAGGGTCAGCTCGAAGAACCCGGAGATGTAGGCCGCGCCGACCTGGTTCTGCTGTTCGGCCGTGAGCCGGATGTTCTTGCCCGAGGCGAGTGCGGTGGCGCTGGTGCCGCAGACCGGGTCGTTGGCGTTGGACCAGTCGTCCGAGCCGCCCGGGTACGGCGGAGTCCACGACGTGTTGTAGAAGTTGTGGTCGGTGCCCATGACCCAGATGTCGGAGCGCTGGACGTCGTCGGAGAACGTGTTGCCCCGCGAGTCCGCGTAGAAGTGCTGACCCTGCTGGTCGGACACGTCACCGTCGCAGTACGGCAGCAGCGTCGTGGTGACGACGTCCGGCAGCGTGGCACGGGTGAAGTCGATCGGGGCCAGGGCGAAGACCGACTTGATGTTCCACGGGTCCGCCAGTCCCGCGTTGAGGGTGCCCGCGGTCACCACGCCCTCGCCGCCGCGTGAGTGGCCCATGAGCCCGATCTTGCTGAAGTCCATGGTGCCGACGAGCTGCGAGGCCGTCAGTGTGGCGGCCGGGTGGGTCGCCTGGCCGGCGGTGAGCGCCTGGTCCAGCGTCACGTCCTGGTCGGTCGCCGCGTCGTGGTAGCTGACGGGCTCACCCTGGTTAGCCTTCTTGAGCATGGTCAGCGTATCCAGGACGAGCTGGCCGCGGGTGATCGCGCCGTCGTCCGGGGAGAGCTGGTTGTCGTTGGCGTTGATGGCGTTCGCGGAGATGGATACGACGGTGTAGCCGTCCGCGGCGAGTGCCTCGCCCGCGCCGTCGTACCCGGCGTAGCTGAGGATCGGCGACGTGCCCGCGGGGCAGGGCCAGCCGCTGGCGCCCCTGAGAGTCGTGAGGTTGTAGCAGGAGCTGTGGCGGCCGTGCACGAAGACCACCAGCGGGTGGGTGCCTGCGCCGCTGGGCAGGTAGATACGGCCTTCCAGCTCGCCGCGGATACCGCCGATGTCCGCCAACGGGATCGACTGCGCGCCGAAGTTGTAGTCGGCGATCGTGTACGGGGACGTGCCGTTGGTCGTCGGGTCCCCGGAGGTGGCTCCCGAACCGCCGACGCCGTTCGGGGTCGCCGAGAGCCGTTTCAGGGCCTTGGCCTGTGCGGCCGCCGACGGCAACGTTGTCGGGCCGGTGGCGGTGCTGTCACCCCCGCTGGACCACTGCCAGGTGATCGACTTGGCAGTGGCGAGCGAAGTGTCGGGAGAGGTGAGCGTGAGCGTGCGCCCGTCGGCGGACTCCGTGGCCGGACCGAGGTCGACACCGTCGGCCAGCAGTTCGGGGGCGTCGTTCTTGACGGGCAGTGCCGCGTCCATCGTCAGCGACACGACATAACCGCCCGCGGCCTGAGTGACGGACCAGCCGTCACCCGAAGCGACCACGGACGTACCGGAACCTTCGGAAGCGGATGCCGGGGACGCGGCGACCGACAGCGCACCAAGCGCCACGAGTCCCGCGACACCCCCGGCCAGCGGACGCAACAACCGCGCCCGCAGGGGATTGGATATTTCCACCAGTGCCAGACCTTACTCACGAGCGCACAGGCAGCGCCCGCCGTGAGGCGCGCGCCAGTCGGTGCAACGACGGCTACTGATCTATAGCCCGGCGAAAGGTTGACAGATAAACAAGTAAAATTGGACAAAGAAATTTTGATGTTGCAGCTTGTTGATCCTGGCGCAATAAATCCCCAGTGTCCCCTTTTGCTTGACTGGGCATCAGAACGGAATACCCGTCCGGTAATCGGTGCACACTATCCGATAGGGAATCACCTTCCCTTGATGGATTGCCGATCGCGCGCCGAACCGCCCTCGGGGGAGAGCTCGACCGCGGCGTGCGGGAACTCGCCCCCGCGAACGGTCTGCTTCAGCCCGAGCCGAGCGAACTGCCGGCAACCGTTTCGCCATTCGGACGGAGACCGGGAGGCCGGCGAAGCGCCAGGGTTCTCGCCCTTGGTCCGGGTTGGGTGACCCGCTCTGCTTGCCTTGGCGATCTGCGGCCTCGCCCGCCGTATACGATCCGTTGCCTCACGGTCGACAGCGGGCTGATCTGGAGGCCGGCCATCCCTCGAATGGCGTATCCCCAGGTGCTGTGCACATGATGGTCGTGTGAGGGCGATTTCGAGTTCTGCCTCCTCGCCGGGGTGCCTGCCGTAAGGAGGGCGGGGACGCCTGTCCGGGAGGCGGTGAGGAAAATCGTCCGTCCCTTTGGCGTGTGCGGACACCGGTGCATGAGCGGTTGGTGGCCGCTCGCCGCCAAACCGAATCACGTGACCCGCACGTTTCCTCTGTGCTCGATGTCCGGGGAAGGCATTTCTACCCAAGGAGCAGAGACATGACGTCGCACACTGTCCCACCGACTGCGCGTCTCTCCGAGCACGAAGCGGCCGTAGGGTTCACGGCGTCCCGGCAGATGTCAGAGGCCCTTCAGGCGATCCTTGTCGAGCTGGTCGAACTGCATCTGCAGGGCAAGCAGGCCCACTGGAATCTGGTCGGCCACAACTTCAGGGACCTGCACAAGCAACTGGACCACATCGTGGACGACGCCCGCGAAGCCAGCGACACGATAGCCGAGCGTATGAGGGCTCTCCACGCCGTCCCGGACGGGCGCTCCGACACCGTCGCGGCCACCACGACCCTGCCCAAGTTCCCCGAAGGAGAGCTGAGCGTGGCAGCCGTGGTGGACTCCATCACGACGCGCCTGCACGCGGCGACCGCGACCATGCGGCGCCTGCACGATGGCGTGGACGCCGAGGACCCGTCCACCGCGGACCTCCTCCACTCGATCATCGACACCCTCGAACAGCACGCCTGGATGGTCAGCGCCGAGAACCGCCAGGTCTGACGCACCGGCCCGCGGCCGGCGCGCGAGCTCGAAGCCGGCACGCGAAGTGGAGGGCTGAGCGGCGTCACGCTGCTCCGAGGCCCAGGAGCCGACGCCAGCCGCTCCTGGGGGCCCGCAGGGGCGGCTGAGGCGACTGAGGCGGCAGTGACGGTGCCGCCGCCGGGACCGCGAGACCGGGCGGCGGCTCGCTCCCCGGCCAGGGCGCCGGGCGAAGGGCGCGCGCCCGCAGCAAGGCATCGGCCAACGAGACCTGCGCGAAGGCGACCTCGTCGGGATGGTCCGCCACGATGTGGGCGTCGATCATCTCGCGCACGGCATACGAACCGGTGTGCCCGGACGGAAGTGCGGGCCGCAAGCGGCGCAGATACGCCCGCTCGTTCGGCTCCGGCACGGCCTCGGCCGCCGCCTCCGGACCCAGCAGTGCGGCCCAGGCGGCCGCCTCACCCCAGGCGTCGGCGGCATCCCGGACCATCTCCTCCACCCGCCGTGCCCGCCAGGCACGGGGGCGGTGGTCCTCGCCCTCGTCCAGCGCGTCCCGCAGTGCGGCCGGAAGACGGCCCGCGAGCAAGGCCGGCTGGGCGACCGCCAGTTGCCGCACCTCCTCGGCCAGATAGAGCCAGACGACGGCCCGATACCGGTTCACGTACCACCGCACGGGGCGGATGAGGCCGCCCTTGGCGAGTCTGGTGAACCGGTCGCGTGTGATGCCGATGAGCTCACCGCCCTCGACGCTTCCCACCAGTCGCAGCCGTTCCCTGAGGGCTTCCGGGAAACCCTCCTCGGCCCGCAGTCGTTCCACGTCCGACCGCACCACACGCCGCCGCCCTCCGGCCGCGGGCGTCGTGCGGATCTCTCCCACCTGCAGCGCGACCTCGAACTCGGCCGCCTCGAGGCCCAGTTCCTCCCGCGCGCGTCGCACGCCGAGTGCTTCCGCGACGACAAGCTCCTGCACACCCATGTCGGTCCCCCGTCTTCCATGACCGTTCGTCACTGACAGTCACGAAGGTAGAACATGGCACCGACACCCGGCATGGGCCTGTGGATAACTCGGTCACCCTCCGGGGTCACGGACGCCCCAAGCCCGGCGGCACGGTCCGCCACCACCGACATCCGGCCGCGGACGGCCGTCTCACAAGGCCCGCAGTCCGGCGATGACGTCCTGCAGCACCCCGACGTCCGGCAGTTCGGCCGGCGGGACGGGGCGGATGGCCCGCAGGTGGCCCTCGCGCAGCAGGTCGCCGAGGAGCACCCGCACCACGCCCAGGGCGAGGTCGGCCTCCGACGCGAGGTCGGCGACGGACAGCGGGCCGTCACGGCACAGGTCGAGCAGCGTGAGGTGCTCGTCGTCGAGGCCCTCCTCGGACACGGCGGCGACGGCTGTGTGGCCGGCGTGACCGGTACGGGCGGTGCCCGCAGCGATCATCACGGCTATCAGGTCGACGTCGCCGTCCGAGTCCGGCCGCGTACGGCCGCCGGTGATGGTGTAGGCGCGCACCATCGGACCGGCCTCGTCGTCATACCAGAGCGCGCCCTCGTCCTCCGGCGGGCTCGGCGTCATGCTTCATCACTCCCCAGGAGCCGCCGCGTCGTGCCGGCGCGGTGCGACACCGAGGTGCTCACCGACCCGGTGAACCATGAGGGTCATCTCGTAGGCGATCTGGCCGACGTCCGCCTGGACCCCGCTCAGCACCGACAGGCAACTGCCCTCGCCTGCGGCCGTGACGAAGAGGAAGCCGTCGTCGAACTCCACCATCGTCTGCCGCACGCCACCGGCGTCGAAGTGCCGGCCGGCGCCCTTGGCGAGGCTGTGGAACCCGGACGAGACGGCGGCCAGGTGCTCGGCCGTCGCGCGATCGAGACTCGTGCTCGCACCGGTCACCAGACCGTCGCTGGACAGCACGAGCGCGTGCCGTACGTGCGGCACCCGTTCCGTCAGGTCGTCCATCATCCACGTGAGTCCGTTGCTCACGGTCATCCCCCGCTGCCCCCGTTCTCCGCAGTCCCGTGCGGTGTCGCCGCGTCCCTGCCGCGGGCGAGGCCGCGCGTGAACGCCGTCATGGTGGAACGAGCCTCTTCCGGAGATCGTTCCCTTTCCGGTCCGCCGGCCGGCGGCTCGGCCGGGCTGTCGTGCACGGCGTCCTCCCTGAGCTGCGCTACGAGACTGGCCTGTCGCACCCGCTTGGGCAAGCCCGCCCCGGTGCGCCCGTCCTCCTTGGGCCGCGAGGGGCCGCGGGGTGTCCGCGGCGTGCGCGGGGCCTTGTCGGCGCGGTCGCCACCAGGCGGTTCCGCCACCGACCGGGGCCGCAGCACGTGCTCACCGGTCTCGGCGTCGTCCGACGCACCGTCGACCAGCACGGCCTGCGGAATCATCACCACGGCCACGGTGCCGTCGTACCGGCCCCGGCGCAACGCGACCTTCACCCCCTGGCGGGCCGCGAGGCGTCCGACCGTGAACAGCCCGAGGCGGTCGGTCTCCGGCAGGTCCGTACCGGCGGCGGCCTCGCCCATCGCGCCGTTGGCCTCGGCAAGGCGTTCGGCGCTCATGCCCAGACCGCGGTCCTCGATCTCCAGGACGTAGCCGCCGCCGACCACCTCGCCCCGCACCTCGACCCTGCTCTCGGGCGGGGAGAACGCGGTCGCGTTGTCGATGAGTTCGGCCAGCAGGTGGAGCACGTCGGCGACGGCGGAACCGACCAGCGCCACCCTGGGCATACGCCGTACGACCACGCGCTGGTAGTCCTCCACCTCCCCGACCGCCGCCCTGGCCACCTCCGCGAGCCGTACCGGGCGCCGCCAGGCGCGGCCCGGGGCGTTGCCGGAGAGGATCAGCAGACCCTCGGCGTGCCGCCGCATGCGCACGGCGATGTGGTCGACGCGGAAGAGGTCGTCGAGCTCGGCCGGGTCCTGGGAGCGGCGTTCCATTCCGTCCAGAAGGGTGAGCTGACGGTGCAGCAGTACCTGGCTGCGCCGGGCGAGGTTGGTGAAGACCGCCGACACCCCGCGCCGCATCCGCTCCTGGTCGACGGCCGCCTGCACCGCGGCGCGCTGGGCGGTGTTGAAGGCCCTTCCGACCTGACCGATCTCGTCAGCGCCCAGGCGCAGTTCGGGGGCGGCGCGAGCCACGGCCCCGTCGTCGAGTTCCTCACCGGACCGCAGGCGGTGCAAGACCTCTGGAAGCCGGGTTCCCGACAGTTCCAGCGCCTCGTTGCGCAGCAGGGTGAGCCGTCGGGCGATGCCACGGCCGATCAGGAGCGAGACCGTGAGGGACAGGACGACCGCGAGCAGGCCCGCGAGACTGACGGCGCCGGTCCTGAGGAGGACGCTCATGCCGTCGTCCCGAGCCTGGGTGCCGATGTCGCGGGCGGCCTCCAGATTGATGGTGCTGAGCACGGCGAGGGCACTGTCGGCGTTGGAGCGCCAGCGCTCGTACGAGACGACGTTCCCGACGTCCGCGGCGCCCGCGGAGCGCACGGCGGTCTCCATGGAGTCCAGCGACCAGGCGACGCTGCCGCCGTCGAACTGGTCGAGGCGTTCCTTGGCCGACTTGGCCAGTTCGGGGTCGACGATCGAATGCAGCAGCTTCCGGCCGTCCACTGTGCTGATGAAATCACGGTACTGACTGACCGTCATGGACTGGCCGGCCAGCACAGCGCTGATCATGGCGTCCTCGCGGGAAAGCAACTCCCTTGCGCGCACGAGCTCGATGACCAGTCCGCCCTGGTGGGCCACCTCGCCGCTCTGCAGGGCCGCCAGCGCGCCGCGCAACCGGAAGGTGGGGTCGATCACAGACGTGTAGCGGTGCAGCGCCATGGACCAGCCGATGCCGCGCTGCCGCACATCGGCGCGCAGCTGCCGCAGATCCTCCGCGGCGGTGACGAGTTCGGTCAGTCGTTGCGTCTGCACCCGGTCCAGTGGAGCGCCGCGGGCCTGCTCACGCGCGTGGTCGCGGACGACGGCGAGCAGCTGGTCGGTGCGCTTCTCGCCTTGTGTCAGCTCCGTGCCGCCCTGTGCGCCGTCGGAGGCGACATAGGTGACGGCGAGGCGTCGTTCCACCTGCAGCGCGCGGGCCAGATCGTCGGCCGGGGTGCCGTAGTAGCGGTAGGTCTCGGCGATCCCGATGAGGGCGAAGGCTCCGCGTACCGAGGTGTAGGTGCTGTACGTCCACAGACCCGCCAGCGACAGGAGCGGCACCATGATCAGTGCCACGAGTTGCGTGCGGATGGTGCGGGGGCGCAGGCGCATGCGTCAGGTCCTCGGTCGACCATGGGTTCGATACGGAAGGGCACAGTCTGGCCGAAGGAGGCCCCCTGACAGGCGGCGACTGTGACATGTCACAGCCCGGGACGGCCGCCGGCCGTCGAATCCCGTCGAATCGGCCGGATGCGCGTTCACGCCACGCTAACGATCCTGCATTGCCGCGGAAACGCCCGTGTCGCACGCTGGAGGGATGGAACGGGGACGAGTGGTGCGCCGCGTCATCGGTCCTGTCCCCGAGGCCGAGGACAGCCCGGGGAACATCCCCTTGGTCCATCGCGACATCCACGGCTACCGCCGCGCCTTCCGCGTCGGCGGGAGCGGCCCCCCGCTGCTGCTGATCCACGGGCTCGGCGACACCTCGGCTACGTGGTCGCACATCCTCCCCCGGCTGGGCCGGCACCACACCGTCATCGCACCCGACCTCCTGGGCCACGGGGAGAGCGAGCGACCCCGCGCGGACTACGCGGTCGCCGCCTACGCCTGCGGCATGCGGGATCTGCTGGGCGTACTCGAAGTGGACAGGGTCTCGGTCGTCGGCCACTCCCTGGGCGCGGGCGTCGCCATGCAGTTCGCCTACCAGTTCCCCGAGCGTTGCGAACGGCTGGTGATCGTCGGCGGAGGAGGCGTCGGACCCGAGGTGCACCCGTTACTGCGGCTCGCCGCGGGGCCCGGCTCGGAGGTCGCGCTGCCGCTGGCCACCTCACCGCCCGTCCGCCACGCCCTGCGGCTCGTCGCGCCCGTCCTGCGGCGCACCGGCGGCCTCGGGCTGGGCCGGCACGACTTCGACTACGTCCTGGAGCGCTACCTCGCCCTGGACAGCGGCAAGGCGCGTCAGGCGTTCCTGCGCACCTTGCGCGCGGGCGTGGACCTGCGCGGTCAGGTCATCACCATGATGGACCGCAGCTACCTGACGGCGGGGCTGCCCACCCTCATCATGTGGGGAGAGCACGACGGGGTCATTCCCGTACGTCACGCCGTCATGGCGCACGCGGCGATGCCCGGCAGCCGCCTGGAACTGTTCGAGGACGCCGGGCACTTCCCGCACCATGACGCGCCGGAGCGTTTCGTCTCCGTGCTGGAGGACTTCCTCGCCACGACGTCGCCCCAGGAGTACGACCCCGTGCACTGGCGACGCCTGCTGCGCCGGGGACGCACCGATGTGCCGCTCTACCAGGAGGCGGAGGCGCCGCACCCGTCCAGCGGCTCCTGAACGCCCCTTCGGTGCCCTGCCGGGGCAGGATGGGGGCATGGGACACAGGATGACCGAAGAAGAGTGGCGGGCCTTCGTGTCCGCCGGTACGCGGACGGGCAAGCTGGCGACGGTCCGCGCGGACGGGCGGCCGCACATCGCCCCCATCTGGTTCTTGCTGGACGGGGACGATCTGGTCTTCAACACCGGTGCGGGAACCGCCAAGGGGCGCAACATCACGCGCGACGGCCGGATCGCCCTCTGCGTGGACGATGACCGGCCGCCGTTCTCGTTCGTGGTTCTCGAAGGCCGCGCCGAGGTGAGCGAGGATCCGGGCCCGCTGCTGGAGTGGGCCACCAGGATCGCGGCCCGCTACATGGGGGAAGAGCGGGCCGAGGAGTACGGGAAGCGCAATGGTGTGCCCGGCGAGCTGCTGGTGCGCGTACGGATCGACAAGGTGCTCGCCGAGGCGGACGTGGCCGGCTGACCCGCAAGGGCGGGCCGGCCACGCCGGCTCAGTTGATCGGCTTGCCGCCGTTGGCCTTCTTGCCGTTCGCGGCCATCGCCCACCAAGTGCCGCCGACACCGTGACCGTTGGTGTCGCCGGCCTTGGTGTCGCCGGTGTACCAGTAGACGGGCCAGCAGTTGTACGACAGCTGCTTGGTGCCGTCCGACCTGGTGTAGGTGCTGACGAGCTTGGGGTTGAGGCCCGCGGCCTCGGCCTCCGCCTTGGAGACGGGCTTGGCCGGCGGCCACTTCTTCAGGCAGTCGCCCGTGCAGTTCGACACCATCGGCCAGTCGGTGTCCTTGTCGAAGCGGTAGAGCGTGCGCCCCTTGAAGTCGACCAGGATGTCGGCCAGCTTCGCGTCGTTGACGACCGACAGGATGGGCCACTTCTTGTCCGACGCCGCTTCCGCGTCGTCCCCGGAGCCACTGCTGTCGTCGCCGTAGCCGTAGCCGTCGTCGGAACTCGCGGAAGGACTCGCCGCCGACGGGTCGTCGTAGCCGTAGCCGTCCGAGGAGGAGGCACCGGGCTGGGCCGACTGGGCCGCGTTCTGCTGCTGGGCCGCGGGGGCCACATTGCTCGCCTGGTCGTAACCGGACGACGACCCGCTGCCGCAGGCGGTGACGAGGAGAAGGGCAGCGGCCGTTCCGGCGACTGCGGCACCGATCCGCTTGTGCATCTGAACTCCTAGCGCGATAGAGGCTCGGGGGCCGTGCGCCCCGCCTGCCCACCCGTACGCACCCTCCTCGGAAGCCTCTCAATGCACGGTGTTATTCATTTTTCGCCAAGCCGTTCTGCTAGGGTGCCCGCCTGCCGACGGGCCGTCAGCTCACCGACTCCAGCAGACGGGCCGCGTGCATCCGCCCCGCGTGCTCCACGAGCGCGACGAGCACGTCCCTGCTGGAGGTCCGCTCGCGGGCGTCGCACGTCAGCACAGGGGTGCCGTCCTCCAGATCGAGCGCCCTGGCGATGTCCTCGGGGCCGTGGTCGCGCGCCCCGGGGAAGCGGTTGACTGCCACCGCGAAGGGGATGCGCCGGTGCTCGAAGAAGTCCACCGCGGGAAAGCAGTCCTCCAGGCGGCGGGTGTCCGCCAGCACGACCGCGCCGAGCGCACCCCGGGCCAGCTCGTCCCAGAGGAACCAGAAGCGGTCCTGCCCCGGCGTGCCGAACAGGTAGAGCGACAGGCCCGCCCTGATGGTGATACGGCCGAAGTCCATCGCGACGGTGGTGGTCGTCTTGCGCTCCACCCCACCGATATCGTCTACGTCCCGCCCGACCTCGGTGAGCTGCTCCTCGGTGCGCAGCGGCCGGATCTCGCTCACGGCCCCCACCAGCGTGGTCTTGCCGACCCCGAAACCGCCGGCGATGAGGATCTTCAGCGCCATGGGCGGTGTGTCAGAGTGCCCGGAGTCCATCGATCACCTCTCGCAGAATGCTCACGTCAGGGAGTTGCGCCGGTGGCACGGGACCGCGGATCCGTACGCAGCCGAGCACCAGCAGGTCGCCGAGCAGGACGCGCACGACGCCCACCGGCAGGTCGGATTCGGCCGCCAGTTCCGCGACCGACTGGGCGTTGCGCCGGCACAGCGCGAGCATCGCGGCGTGCTCGGGGGAGAGCGACGGGTCGTCGGCCGCACCTGGTTCGGCCATCACCTGGGCGATCAGGTCCAGTCCCGCACCGGCCGTGCCGGGGCGGGTACGGCCGCCGGTCAGGGCGTACGGCCGCACCATGGGTCCGGCTTCGTCGTCGTACCAGTGATCGCCAGGACGACGTGAGTACCCGCCGTTCATCACCCCTCTGCCCGGTCAGCCGGCGGCCGGGCCGGCGGCCCCGAGGCGCGGCGGTGTGTGCAGGTGCTCGCCGACGCGCTTGACGAGTCTGGCCATCTCGTAGGCGATCATGCCGACGTCGGCGCCGGCAGTGGTGAACACCGCGAGGCAGGAACCCTCGCCCGCGGCTGCCACGAACAGGAAGCCGTGGTCGAGTTCGACCATGGTCTGCCGGACCGGCCCTGCGTCGAAGTGCCGGCCCGCGCCCTTGGCGAGGCTGTGGAAGCCCGAGGCGACGGCCGCCAGGTGCTCGGCGTCCTCGCGGCTGAGTCCGCGTGAGGCACCCACCGCCAGGCCGTCGCCGGACAGCACCACGGCGTGGCGGACCTGGGTGACCCGGTCGGTGAGGTCGTCCAGGAGCCAGTCCAGCTCACCGGACCGGTTCGATGCGTCGATCATCCGTGCTCTCCTTCGCGGAATGCCCTGCCGGGGGTACGGCCGGTGTCGGGGTCGCCGTTGTCCGGCGTCGTACGCGGGCCGTCGTGGCCGCGGGTGGCGCCGTGGCCGTGCTCGGGCGGCGGAGCGGCCCGCAGGGGACGGAGGGCGGCCCTGTCCCCGTCCCCGTCGGCCTCGTGCGGCAGGGCGCCACCGCCGCGGATCCAGCCGCTGCGATAGGCCGCCACGGTCGCGCGTGCCTGCTCGGGGGAGCGTTCGGGCGCCTCCCGTGCCGGCCCCGTGGTCGAGGTGCCGTCCGCAGCGGGCCGTTCGAGCAGTTGCGGCGCCAGGCTGGCCCGCCGTACCCGGCGCGGGAGCGGGCCGTCCCCGTCGGGCGTCGGCGCCGGGGTCGGCTCGGGTGCGGCGGAGGCCGGCGCGGGGGCGGGGGCGGGGGCCGACGCGGGGGCGGCCGTCGGCACGGAGGCAGGCTCGCGTCGGTCCGGCACCGGGCGAGGCGTGGAGGGGCGCGGTGGTCCGTCGCCGGTGCCGCGCGGGGACGCCATCGCCGCGGGCACCGGCTCCTCGGCCAAGGCGCCGTTGCCGTGGACCGTGGGCGCCGCGACCCTCGTTCCGGGCGCCCTGGTGGCGCCGGCTTCCTCTGCGCCCGTCTCCAGCAGGGCGCTGGGCAGCAGGACGACAGCAGTGGTGCCCCCGTACGGCGAGGGTCGCAGGGCGACTTTGACGTCGTGCCGGGCGGCGAGCCGGCTCACGACGAACAGGCCGAGCCGATCGCTGTCGAAGAGGTCGAGCGCCTGGGACTGTCCGATGCGGCGGTTGGCCTCCGCCATGGCCTCCCCGCCCATGCCGAGCCCGCGGTCCTCCACCTCCAGGACGAAGCCGTTGCCGACCTGCTCGCCGTACACGCGCACCTTCGTGTGCGGCGGCGAGAACTGGGTGGCGTTCTCGACCAGTTCGGCCACCAGGTGCGTGAGGTCGGCGACCGCGGCGCCGACCACGGCCGTCCGGGGCAGCCGCCGGACCTCGACGCGTGCGTAGTCCTCGACCTCGGCGACCGCCGCGCGCACCACATTGGCGAGCGGGACGGGCTTGCGCCAGGCGCGGCCGGGTGCCGCCCCCGAGAGGATGATCAGTCCTTCCGCGTGGCGCCGCATCCGGGTGCTGAGGTGGTCGAGCCGGAACAGGTCCTCCAGTTCCTCCGGGTCCTCCGTGCGCCGCTCCATGGTGTCGAGCAGGGCGAGCTGACGGTGCACCAGGACCTGGCTGCGGCGGGCGAGGTTGACGAAGACCCCGGAGACGCCGCTCAGGAGTTCGGCGCGTTCGGCGGCGGCCCGCAGGGCCGAGCGCTGCACGGTGGCCAGGGCCTCGGCGACCTGCCCGATCTCGTCACTGCCATGGCGCCCGATCGGGGCCTCGGCCTCCAGGTCGATCGTCTCCCCCGCGCGCAGCCGCCGCATGGCGCGCGGCAGTTTGCGCCGTGCGAGGTCGAACGCGGTATTGCGCAGCCCGACGAGTTCGACGACCAGGCCGCGTCCGATGCGCACCGAGATGAGCAGCGAGGCGACCACGGCGATCAGCCCGAGCAGCACGGCCACGCCCGACTGGCTGAGGAGGCTGTGCAGGACGGGCTCCTGGGAGGGGGCCGTACCGACCGCGATCTCCGCCAGTCCGCTCGAGACCCGGCCGGCGGGCCGGTCCCAGTCGGTGGCCGGCGCCGCGGCGGCCGCGGCCTTGCCGGGGCCCGCGGCCAGGACGGCGTCCTCGACCACCGCGAGGTCCGCATACTCCTCCGAACCGCTGAGCCTGTCCCAGGCACGGCGCGTGTCGCCGGTCAGCCCGGGCGCGGCGGCGGCAAGGAGCAGCCGGCGGGCGCGGATGGCCCCGCTGACATCCCCGTAGCGCGCGGTGGGCAGGTCGTGTCCGAGGGCGGCGGTGGAGAGCAGGGCGTCCTCGCAGGCCAGTTGTTCCGCCGCGCGTCCGACGTCCAGGGCGACGCGGGCCTGCGGCGAGTCGGCGAGGGCGGCGGCGATGGCGAAGGCATCGCTGATCGCGTCCGTGTAGGCCTGGTAGACCCGGCCCCATTCCGCGCGTGCCCCGGTGTCGCCGGGGCGCAGCGCGTCGAGACCGTCCACGGCTCCCACGAAGGCGCGCACACGGGCGGCGACTTCGCCGGGCAGACCGGTCCCGTCGGCGACGGTGTGGTCCTTGCCGAGGCGGAGCCTGGCGACGGCCTGGCCGGTCGCCGCGGTGCGGCGCCTCAGCTCGGCCGCGGTGGCGGACCGCGGGTCCGCCAGGTAGTGCCCTGCGGCGCGGCGTTCGGCCTCCAGCGCGGTGATGGTGGTGATGACCGGTTCGCGGATCGTTTCTGCAATGCGCTGTGCACGGAATTGACGGGATATGTCCTGCGCCGTGGTGACCGCCGCGATGGCCCACAGCGCCATGAGGGAGACGACGGGCACCATCAGGAGGCAGATGATCTTCGCGCGGACGGTTCTGGGCCGCAGGCCGGGCAGGGAGCTCCGCTGCGGCCGTTCGTCGGCGGGCAGACCGGCGTGCGCGCGGCGGCCGTGCTGAGGTGTCATGCGGTGCCCTCCCCGAACCGCGTGGCGGCCGCCGAGGCCCCGCGTTCCCGCGCTGTCGGGGAGAGCGCGACGAAGGCCGAGGTGAGAAAGAGATACGAACCGAGGCCGACGATGAGCGGGAAGAGGAAGGCGGTGGCCCCCGCCCCGCCCAGGTCGGCGGCCGAGGGCCGCACGTCCACCCGCACGGCGAGCATCCCCGTGTAGTGCATGCTGCTCACCGCGGCACCCATGACGAGCGACGCCCCCGCGACGACCACGGGCCGGTGCACGGTGAGCACCGCCCATAGCGCGGCGGTCGCGGCGACCACCGCGATGGACACGGACAGTGCCACGGTCCACGGATCGTAGGAGACCCCACCGTGCAGACGCATCGCCGCCATCCCGAGGTAATGCATGCTCGCGACGCCGAGGCCCGTGGTGAGCCCGCCGGCCGCCAGCGCCACGAAACGCCCCTTGCCGTAGCCGACGGCGAAGACGCCCATGCCGACGACCAGGAGGGCGACCAGCAGACTCACCACGGTGAGCGGCACGTTGTAACGGATCTCTGTGCCGTTGACGCGGAAGCCGAGCATTGCGACGAAGTGCATCGTCCAGATGCCGGTGGCCAACGCGCTCGTCGCCGTGAGAAGCCAGTTGCGGCGGGAGCGGCCGGTGGCGGCCAGGGCGCGGCCGGTGCAGCGCAGTCCGAGGGCCGCGCCGACGCACGCCATGGCGTACGAGAGCAGCGGCGTCAGCCAGCCGAAGGCGGCGTGGTCCATGTGTCCCATGGCCACCGGACGCTAGTGCGGGGGCGGCACCGGGCCTCGGCCATGACGGAACCCTGCGTTTATTGACAGCGTGCTTTCCCCAGGCGGTGCCGAACGATCGCGCAGCGGCCGAACCTGCACAGGGCGTGGATGTTTCATGAGCCGTGTGGCGCATACATGATGACCCCCACGCCTACGGGCCACACCAGCGCCCCTATGGAGTGGAAGCGGCCGCCCGGTAGCCGTCCGAGACCATGCCCGCGTGAGCGGGCCGACGACGATCCGCCGCCAAAGGTGACCGGAATGCGGCCGCATTCGGCGTCCGGCGGCAAGGTGGCGACCCATCCGGGACCGGCCCGGCGCGAGCACCCGGTACCGGTCCGCGCCCAGCCGCGGTTGTCCGGGTGAACGCGGCGTGATCATGCGACCATGGGGGCTCGCGCCGTGCGCCGCCCCGACCGCGCGCCCCCACCGGAGGTGTCCGACCGTGCGTTCCGACCCCGCTCACGTACGTGAGTTCTTCGCCGCCCGGGCCGCCGGCTGGGACACCCGCTTCCCCGACGACGGTCCCGCGTACGAGGCGGCGGTGGCGCAACTCGGCCTGCGCCCGGGGCAGGCCGTGCTCGACGCCGGATGCGGCACGGGACGCGCGCTTCCCTTCCTGCGGCGCGCGGTGGGCCCCTCGGGGACGGTCGTGGGCGCCGACCTGACACCGGAGATGCTGACCGCCGCCGTCCGGGCGGGCCGTGCGGCGGACGGTGTCCTGGTGCTCGCCGACTGTGCGTGCCTGCCACTGCGCGACGGAGTCGTGGACGCCGTTTTCGCGGCGGGGCTCATCGGGCACCTGCCGGACCCCGTGGCGTGCCTGCGCGAACTGGCCCGGGTCACCCGGCCCGGCGGACTGCTGGCCCTCTTCCACCCTCTCGGCCGGGCCGCCCTGGCCGCCCGACAGGGCCGCCGACTCACGCCCGACGACCTGCGCGCCGAGCCCAACCTGCGACCCCTGCTCGAGGGAGCGGGCTGGACCATGACCGGCTACACGGACTCCGAGGACCGGTTCCTGGCGATGGCCTCCACGAAGGCGTAGGCGTTGTCGAACATGATGTTGTGGCCTGCTCCGGGCACGGTCACCACCGACACCCCCGCCGCCACCAGCCCCTGACGCCCGGCGAGTTCCCCGCTGCGCTCCCCCATCAGGTAGGTGCGCGGAACGGTCAGGGAGAGCAGGAGCGCGCGCATCGTGGGCTCGGTTCCCCGCATCAGGCCGGTCGCGCTTCGGTGCAAGGCCACGGGATCGGCGAGCCGCATCGTGGCACCCCACTGCGGTCCGACACGCTCCAGGACGCGGGCCAAGCCCCCGCCGTGCACGAACTCCTCCTCTGTGAAGGCGGAGATGCCGCTGCTGCCCGCCGTCACCGGCGGACGGGGATCCAGGTTCGCCTCCGCCAGCACCAGGCGGGCGACCAGGTCCGGCCGGCGTGCCGCGAGCACAATGGCGACGGCCCCGCCCATGCTGTGGCCGACCACCTCCGCACCGGTCACGCCGGCGGCGTCAAGGGCGGCCGCGACGGCGTCCGCGTGGTCCTCCAGCCGGTAGCCGAAGTCCGCCGGACGGTCGCTGATGCCGAAACCTGGCAGGTCGACCAGGAGGGACCGACGCCGCGGCAGGGCGGGATGCCCGGCGATGTGCGCGAAGTAGACGGCGGATGTCGCTCCCAGCCCGTGCAGATAGACCCGCGCGGGGTCCTCGCCCGCCGACTCCGTCCAGCGGATGTGGGCGCCGTCCTCGGTGAACCGTGTCTGTTGCATGACCGCGACTATACATCGGTGGCGATGTATTGCCCATCCGATGTACTACGCGGATGGTGGAGAATGGCGGCATGCTGGAGCTCGCGATCCTGGGATTCCTGTTCGACGACGCCTTGCACGGCTACGAACTGCGCAAACGCATCGCCGCGCTCACGGGGCACGTCAAGCCCGTCGCGGAGAGCACGCTCTACCCGGCCATCAAACGGATGGAGAAGGCCGGCCTGCTGCGACGCGAGACCCGCCCGGGCGCGGTCGCCGCCCCGCGCCACGAGCTCACGCTCACCGACGAGGGCCGCGCCGAACTCCGCCGCCGGCTCGCCGAACCCTCCGGCCTCGACATCTCGGACGAGAACCGCTGGTTCACCGTGCTCGCCTTCCTGCGGCACCTGGACGACCCGGCCGCCCAGGCCGCGGTGCTGCGCCGCCGCATGGCCTTCCTGGAAGAGCCGTCCGGGTTCTTCTACGAGGGCGAACGGCCGCTGCGCGCGGAGGAGGTCCAGGACCCCTTCCGGCGCGGAGTGCTGACCATCGCGCGGGCCACCACCAAGGCAGAGCTGACGTGGCTGCGCGGCACACTGGCCGAACTCGACGTCCAGACTCCCTAGGGCCGTCCCTCCCGTCTTTCCGGCCGCGCGCGTCCGGGATCCCGAACGGCTTCGCCCGTCCGCGAACCGGAGGCACCGGTACCGAATTCGCGCAGGCAGCCGCCTTACAGGGCACGGGAGTTGGTCACGGGGGCAGGACGCCGGCCCGGGTCCCGGCCGGTGAAGGGTTTTCCACAGGCGTGACCCCGCTCTCGACGCGGGACTTACCGGCTGGTTAGGGTGCGCCCACCACGGAGAACCACATCGGAAGGGGATGCCCGTGTCCGCGACGGACGACGAGGCGCTGTTCGTGCTCACGGCGGCGATGCTGACGCCCGCGCAGTTCCCGAGCGTCCTGGCCGACGACTATCCCGCGGCGTGCGCCGGACTCGGCCTCGAAGCGGTCACCGACGGCTACGGCCTGATCTTCGGGCAGGACGGGACCGGCGCCCGGTGGACCGTGGCCGTCAGCGACACGGCCCTCGTGGCGTGTGCCCTGGCCGCATGGGACTGCGGGCTCGAGTACGACCTGTCCCCCGACGAGCACTCGGTGATCGCAGCCCTGCCCGGCTGGCCGCTGCCGGTGGCCGTCGCCGCCCCCGGAGTCGCCGCACCCCACGACCCCGACGAGAAGGAGGCGGGACGCCCGCTCTCGCCGCCGGACAGCGACCAATGGGGGCCGGCGCAGCGGCGTATGGGCGCCGACGAGATCGCCCTTCAGTGGCGCGCCTGGCGTGAGCAGCTGGGCGATCCGGCCGGGTCCGGGGCACCGGAAGCGGCACAGGCCGCGGACGACGAGGGGACGGAGCGGGCCACGCGCACGGGCGGCGGCCTTCATCCCGGCGTACGCCGCGCGCTGACGGCCGCCCAGGAGTACGTGAATACCCCTCCGCCGCCGGGCCGCATTCGGTCGGCGGCGGCCGGGGAGGGCGTTCGCACGCTGCGCGTGGACGGGCCGGACTGGAGCCTGGTGGCCCGCACCGACGACGTCGCCTTCGTGCTGCTGGACGAGGAGCCGGGCGAGGTGCTCCCGGTCGGCCGCGGCCCCGAACTGCCGGGGCTGCTGGAAGCGCTGGACAAGCTGGCCGTCCGGCCCAGCTGAGCCCGCCCGCCCCAGGCCCCCCCGACCCGGCTCAGGCTTCCCGCGGATCCTCGCGCACCTTGTCGGCGACCTTGCGCGCCGCCACCAGCACCGGGTCCCACACCGGCGAGAACGGCGGGGCGTAGCCGAGGTCGAGCGCGGTCACCTGCTCGGCCGTCATGCCCGCGGTCAGGGCCACCGCGCCGATGTCGACCCGCTTGGCCGCGCCTTCGCGCCCGACGATCTGCAGCCCGAGCAGCCGGCCGCTGCCGCGTTCGGCGATCGCCTTGACCGTCATCGGGGCCGCGCCCGGGTAGTAGCCCGCCCGGCTCGTGGACTCCACCACGGCGGTGACGTACTGCAGACCGGCCGCGTCGGCCTGTGACCTCTTGAGCCCGGTGCGGGCGATCTCCAGGTCGCAGACCTTGCTGACGGCCGTGCCGACGACCCCGGGGAAGGTGGCGTAGCCGCCGCCGATGTTCGTGCCGACGACCCGGCCCTGCTTGTTCGCGTGGGTGCCGAGCGGGATGTGCTGCAGCCCCCCGGAGACCAGGTTGAGGACCTCCACGCAGTCGCCCGCCGCCCAGATGCCGTCGGCACCCCGCACCCGCATCGCGCGGTCGGTGAGCAGTCCGCCGTGCTCCCCGAGGGGCAGTCCGGCCTCCCGCGCGAGGCCCGTGTTGGGCGCCACGCCGAGGCCGAGCACGACGACGTCGGCCGGGTACTCGCCCTGGTCGGTGGCCACCGCGCGGACCCGCCCGTCGGCGCCGGTCAGCACCTCACGCACGGCCGAGCCGGTGACGACGTTGACGCCGAGCCCCTCCATGGCCTTGCGCACCAGGTGCCCCATGTCGGGGTCCAGGGTCGACATGGGCTCCTCGGCCCGTTCGAGCAGGGTGACCCGCAGTCCGTGCCGCAGCATGGCCTCGGCCATCTCGACGCCGATGTATCCGCCGCCGACCACGACCGCGTGCCGCGCCTGGGTGTCGTCGAGCGAGCCGAGGATCTCCTCGCCGTCGTCGAGGATCTGCACCCCGTGCACCCCCTCGGCGTCGATACCCGGGATGTCGGGCCGCTTGGGGACCGCCCCGGTGGCGATGACGAGCTGGTCGAACCCGGTCCAGCCCTCCTCGCCGAACATGTCGCGGCTGCGCACGCGGCGCGCGTCCAGGTCGATGTCGAGGACCTCGGTGCCGAGCCGTACCTCGATGTCGCGGGCCTGGTGCTGCTCGGGCGAGCGGGCGATCAGCTGGTCGGGGCCCTCGGTGTCCCCGGCGATCCAGTACGGGATGCCGCACGCCGAGTAGGAGGTGCGGCGGCCGCGTTCGAAGGCGATGATCTCCAGATCGTCCGGGCCCCTCCGCCTGCGTGCCTGGGACGCGGCCGACATGCCCGCCGCGTCACCCCCGATGACCACCAGCCGTTCCGTCATGACCGCAGCGTATGCGCAGCCCCCCGGTATCGTGCGCGGCCACCCCTGTGCCGCACACTTGTACGTCATGGACCTCCAGATCACCGCGACCTCCCCGGAGCATCCGGCGACCCTCCTCGACCTGCCGTGGAACGTGCCCCTGGAGGAGTGGCCCGAGGAGTACCTGGTGGCCCTGCCCCGCGGCATCTCCCGGCACGTGGTGCGCTTCGCGCTCGCCGGGGACGAGGTGGTGGCGGTCAAGGAGGTCGGCGAGTGGGCGGCCGTCCGCGAGTACGGCCTGCTGCGGGACCTCGACCGGATCGGCATCCCCGCGGTGGACCCGCTGGCCGTGGTCACCGGCCGCACGGACGACCGCGGGGAGCCGCTGGAGCCCGTGCTGATCACCCGGCACCTGGGCGGCTCCCAGCCGTACCGCTCGATGTTCGAGACGACGATGCGCCCGGGCACCGTCAACCGCCTGCTCGACGCGCTCGCCGTGCTGCTGGTCCGGCTGCACATCGCGGGCTTCGCCTGGGGTGACTGCTCGCTGTCCAACACCCTGTTCCGGCGCGACGCGGGCGCGTACGCGGCGTATCTGGTGGACGCCGAGACCGGCCAGATCCAGACCGGCCTCTCGCGCGGCCAGCGCGAGTACGACATCGAGGTGGCCCGGGTGAACATCGCGGGCGAGCTGATGGACCTGGAGGCGGGCGGCTCCCTGCACCCCTCCGTGGACCCGGTCACCTTCGGCCAGGCCATCGCCGATCGCTACGACGAACTGTGGCACGAGCTCACCCGCGAGTCGGTCTACCCGGTGACCAAGCGGCACTACATCGACCGGCGCATCCGCCGGCTCAACGAACTCGGCTTCGACGTGGCCGAGATGCAGATCCAGAAGTCGCCGGACGGGGACCATGTGACCTTCCTGCCCAAGGTCGTCGACGCCGGCCACCACCAGCGCCAGTTGCTCCGCCTCACCGGACTCGACGCCGAGGAGAACCAGGCCCGCAGTCTCCTCAACGACCTGGAGACCTGGATGGCCACCCAGGACGACTACGCCCCCGGCGACCCGCTCGGCGCCCGTCCCGAGGTGCTGGCCCACCGCTGGGTCCGCGACGTCTTCCGCCCGACCGTCCGCGCCGTCCCGCGCGAGCTGCGCCGCGGCATGGACACCGCGCAGGTCTACCACGAGCTTCTGGAGCACCGCTGGTTCATGTCCGAGCGTGCGCAGCGCGACGTCGGGCTGGACGCCGCGGTCGAGGACTACGTGCACAATGTGCTGCTGCAGTCGCCGCAGGCGCCTTCGGTACCCCTGCCGCCGGACTAGTCGGCAGGGGTACCGGCCGCCCCGCGCCCGTGGCTAGAGCGGGCGCCTGAGCTCCGCGACGAGCGCCGCCTCCGCGACATCCGGGTCGGCATGCGCCTTGAGGGCGTCCAGTTCGGCCGGCCACGGTCCCGTCCACCCGGTGGCCTCGCCGCCCGCGCGTACAAGGAGCACCGCGATCAGCCCGGCCAGTGTGCCGGGACGCCGGCCCAGGGCACGGGCCACGTCAAGAGCGGCTTGGAGGGGCCGGCCGTCGTCGGCGCCGTTCATCGCAAAGGGCCGGTCGTCGAGGGACAGCACATACGGGTGCCGCTCGACGAGCCGTAGGCAGCGGTCCCACCGCTCCGCCGCGGTGTCCCCTTCGCGCAACGCCGCGATCGCGGCGTCGAAAGCCGCACGGGCGGCGGCGCGGCCCAGTCCCGCCTGTTCCAGTGCGTCCGCGTACGCGACGTCCACCACTGCGGAACGCTGGTGGCGATTCGCCGCGAGACGGTCGAGGAGGCGCAACTCCGCCCGGCCGCCCGCCAGAGCGCCGAGCGCGTCGCGAAGCGCGGCGGCGGCCGCCCCGGACCGCGCCGCCGCCCCGGAAAGCGCGTACCCGGCGGTGTACCGCTCGTCATGGGGCCGTGCCGGGTCGGACAGCGCCGCGGCCAGCGCTCCGGCGACCACCTCGTCCGCGCCGTGATCGCGGACCACCGCGCCCAGTGCGCCGCAGGCGGCCTCCACGACGTCCGTGTCGCCGCCGTCGCGCACCAGGGCCGCCAGGAAGTGCGCGTGGACATCCGCACCGGCCGGGACGGTGTCCCGGCGGCCGCCGATGACGGCCTGGCGCACCGCCGCGTGCCCCATCCGGGCCCGCAGGCGGGCGGCGATCCCGGGTCGGTCCAGGGCCGCGGTCAGTGGCACGGCCAGCACGGCGAGCACATCGTGGTGCTGGCCAGGCACGTCCCACGCGGCCAGCAGGGCGCCGAACGCCTGCTCGCCGGGGCGTTCGCCCAGGGCCCGCGCAGCCTCCTTCCGCGAGCCGACGGGCGCCCGCGGGTCACGGGCGATCCCGCCGAGCCATTCGACCGCCTCCGCGTCGGGAATTCCGTCGAGGAGACGGCGCAGCGCCCCCATCGCGGCCCGGCCGCGCACACCGCCCATGGCGGCGTGCTCCAGCAGCGGGCCGAGCACGGTGCGGTCGGCCATCCGGCCGAGCGAGGCCAGGGCGGCTGCAACGACGGGCTGCGGGACCTCTCCCTCCACGAGCCGCCGCAGGGCCGCGGCGTCGCGCAACTGGGACGCCGCGCCGGAGCGTTGCCTCAGCGGCAGGTCCTCGTCGGTTGCCACGCGCTCCAAGTGCCGTGCGATCAGGGCCCGCTGTGCGGGCAGCCAGCGCCCTTCGGCGGTCGCGGACGTACCGGGTACCCACGGCGGCGCGGTGGCGGCCGCGGGCAAGCGTTCCAGCAGGTCGGTGCGGCGCCGCGTCACCGTTTCCTCCAGGTACGGGACCGCGCTGAACGGCCTGCCGGATGCGAGAAGTTCTCCGGCACGCGCCTCCCGTGTCGCGGGGTCGGCGAGCCAGACCCCGGCGGCGCGTGCGGCGACGGCGGGATCGTCGCTCTCCAGGGCCGTACGGGCGAGGAGTCCGTCGCAGCCGGGCAGTGCGGCCACGTGACGCTCCAGGAGTGCGGCGATGCCGAGCGCACTCCGGACGCCGGCGCCCTGACGGCCCGCGGCCCAGATCGCCCGGGCGGCGGACCGGTCGACGTCCAGGAGCGTCCCGCGGCCCGGGAACCGGGGGTCGGCGACGACCTGGGCGAGCAACAGCGCGACTGCCGCGGCGCGTTCGTGGTCACGGCGCGTCGCGGCCGCCACGGCCACCCGCCGCAGCAGCCGTTCGGCGGCCTGGAGGGTGTACGCGGTCGAGTCGTGGGACTGGACGGCGGTCAGGGCCGCGTCACGCAATGCCGCGTATGGGACGGCCGCGAGCAGCCGGGCCGGTCCGGTGGCCGCCTGCTCCAGGGCCGCCTGGCGTACGACGTTCTGGTCGTGCCAGGCGCGCTCACAGGTGGTGAAGACGCGGGCGTACTCAGTGGGGTCGCCGTACTGCGCCGCGGCGGCGAGGAGTCCCGGCCAGGCCGAGCGCCGCTGGTGGACGTTGAAGTCGTCGGCCAGGCCGCGGTACAGGGGTTCGGCCTCGGCCGGTGGAAGGAGGACGCCGAAGCGCAGCCGGACGGCGCGCTCGCGCCCCGTACCGGCCGGCAGGTCCCGGAGGAACTCGGCGCGGTCCTCGGGCTCCAGCGCGGCGACCGCGCTGACCGGCACCTTGTGCCGGTTTCCTTCGGGCACGCGTTCCCGCACCAGACGGACGCGCGTGCCAGGGGCGACGAGTGCCAGCAGGGGGTCGGCGGTGACGGGCTCGGCCAGGTCCCGGTGCTCGTCGTCCTGGGTGCGGCACACCGCGGCGAGTGCGGCCAGTTCCTCCGGGAGCAGCGCGCGCAGTGCGCGACGGACGCTCTTCGGAAACGGTCCGTCGGGGAGCGGCAGTTCCGTGATGCCCGCGCGGCGGACGGCGGCGAGCAGGTCCCGGGGCCGGCGCAGTGCGGCCACCACCGCCTCGCCGGTCACGAGGCGCGGCGCCTTCTCGGCGAGGAGCAGCGCGGCTGCGGGGTCCCGTCGGGCCACGGACTCCACCAGGTCCAGATGGCGGTGGACGAGCCGGTACCACGCGACGGTGCCCTGGGCCCGTGCGGCGGCGCGGACGAGGTGTTCGGCGACCGCCGGCGGCGCGGTGCGGGCGAGCGACGCCAGCGCGCCGTCGGGTGCGCCGAGCCGGGGCAGCCACTCCCCCGCCGTGCCGGCGGGGCAGGCGGGCAGCAGTTGTGCCGCCTCCGCGTCCCCGTACCGCTCGCGGACCTCCGGGAGCAGCCGTGCGGCGAGCTCACGGCGCCGGGACAGCCGCAGGACGCGGTATGCGTCACGTCGCACGCCGCGAACGTCGCTCACCGCGAGCCGCGCCAACGCGGCGTCGGGAACGGGCAGCCGGACGGCGGCCGCCAGGGCTCGGCGGCGCAGCAGGGGATCGTCGAGCGGCCGCGGTCACGGCGTCGATGTCGCGGCGGACGACGGCGAGGAAGAGCGCGAGATGCCGCTCGTCGGGATTCCCGTTCGCGAGGGCGGCGCGGGCGGCGCGATAGCCGTCCTCGTTGAGGGAGCGCGCGTGTTCCGCGATGGCCCGCATCCGGGCCGGGAAAGGAAGATGGTCGAAGTGCGTGTACAGAGTGCGGACTTCTCCTCGGGAGTTCTCCTGGACAGGGGTGATCGTCCCCGTCGCCCCCGGGTGCCGCAAGTGAATTACGCCCCCGGTGCCCCGGATCGGCCGCGTCTCGCGGAGATCGTGAGCCGCACATAGTCAACGACCGGCTCCGGCAGGCGCTGCGCCACGGCCCGGACGAAGGCCTGGTGCTCGTCCTCGGGAAGGCGTTCCAGTTGCCCGCCCAGGACGACCACGGCCAGGTAGGTGAGGAGTTGGTCCCCAGCCACCAGGCGTGCGGGATCCGGCACGAGGGCCACGTCGACGTCGGTGAACCCGGCTTCGCGCAGCCGCTGTTCGGTGTCGGCGACGCCGGCGAAATGCCAGACGGCGGGCTGTGCGCCGAGGACGTCTTCGACAGCCGCGGAGACCTGGGCGATGTTGCCGAGTCCGCCGCATTCGGCGACAAAGGTGCCGCCCGGACGCAGGACGCGGGCGATTTCGCCGAAGATCGCGGTGTGGTCGGGGATCCAGTGAAGGGTGGCGACGCTGACGACGGCGTCCACCGGCTCGCGCAGGGGCAGCCCGCGCGTGATGTCGGCGTGGACGGCCTCGACCCGGTCCATGCGTCCGGCCAGGCGCCGCCGCAGCCGGTCGAGCATCCGCAGTGAGCCGTCGACGGCCACGACGTGCCCGTCCGGGAGGAGGTCCAGCAGCGCGGCGGTGTCGCGGCCGGTGCCGCAGCCCAGATCGAGTACCCGTTCGTCACCGCGCGGGCCGGACGCGGCGAGCCGGCCGAGCGTCCGCCTCCCCCACTGCTCGTGTGGCAGCGGAAGCGCGTCGTAGGTGGTGGCGTCCCATTCCCTCGGCATGCCCTCACACTAGACAGCCCGTCCACCAGATGATACCCAGTGTCTCACATGGTGAACGAAAAGGGAGCGGGCATGTCCGTGATCGAGGTGCGTCCCATCGGACGGGTGAGCGGAGGTCGCGCCGTAGTCGAGGACGACGACTGGGGCGGGGTGGAGGCGGTGATCCGGCTGGACGAGGGACGTTTCGGACCTGAGGCGCTGTTCGGACTCGAGGCCTTCTCGCACCTGGAGGTCGTCTATCGCTTCGACCGCGTGCCGCCGGAGCGGGAGCAGACCGGTGCGCGCCATCCGCGCGGCAACACCGAGTGGCCGCTCACGGGCATCTTCGCGCAGCGCGGCAAGGACCGGCCGAACCGGCTGGGTGTCTCGCGCTGCGAGCTGCTGCGCGTCAAGGGACTGGACGTCCACGTGAGGGGTCTGGACGCCGTGGACGGCACTCCGGTGCTCGACATCAAACCGTGGATGACCGGGTTCGGCCCGCGGGGCGAGGTCGTGGAACCGGCATGGGCCGGAGAGTTGATGCGCCGCTACTACTGACAGCGGGCGGGCCGCGGGCGGCATCCGGGTGAGGCGGCGGCGGCGCGCGGCGTGTCCTCTCCGATCGGTCCGGGCATATGAGCTGATGTTCCTCTATGCAGTCAAGGCATGCGGCCACGGGCTCGCACCACGGAACCCGCGGCTCGCGCCCAGGGCCGGACGGGCCGCACCGCCACCGGGCCGTACGGCGTTCGCGCCGTACAGCGACCGTCCTGGTGCTCGGCACCGGAGCGGTGGGCTTCGCCGCCATGACGGCGTGGGGCGTGCACCGTGCCGTCGTCCACTCCCCCTCGCCCGTCCTGTACGCCCGCCCGGCCCCGACCCCGCAGGTGCAGCCGTTCCCCAACCTCGCCGACCGCGTCACCATGCACCGGGTCCCGGCCTACCCGGCCTCCGAGCCGCGGATCGTCACCCGGGCCTCCTGGGGGGCGGACGAGTCGCTGCGCCACGAGGCACCCCACTACGGCCACGTGGTGGAGGCGGTCTTCCTGCACCACACCGACAGCGGCAACGGCTACGCCTGCAAGGACGTGCCGCGCATCATCCGGAACATCTACACCGGCCATGTGCGCGGCAAGCACTGGGACGACGTCGCCTACAACTTCTTCGTCGACAAGTGCGGCACGATCTACGAGGGCCGGGCCGGCGGCCTGGCCAAGCCGGTGACCGGCGCCCACGCGGTCGGCTTCAACGAGGACACGATCGGCGTCGCGGCGGTCGGCACCTTCGACGCCCCGGGCAGCGTGACGCACGCGATGACCGAGGGGATCGCCCGGCTCGCGGCCTGGAAGCTCGGGATCTCCGGCATCGACCCGCGTTCCAAGGTCACCCTGGTGTCCAGCAATGACGACAGCCGCTTCCGCAAAGGGAAGCACGCGGTGTTCCACGTCATCGCGGGTCACCGGGACGCCTTCATGACCGACTGCCCCGGCAACGCCCTGTACGCCGCCCTGCCGGCGATCCGCGCCGAGGCCGCCCGGCTGCAGGGCCGGCCGCAGGCGCGCAAGGGCTGAACGAGCCGAGCGCCCACCAGGCAGTACGGCTATGGCCGGCCGAACGTGAGCGCCAGCAGCGCGACGTCGTCGCCGACCACGCCCGCGTAGCCGATCAGGTCCTCCCAGACCGCGTCGACCACCTCGCGCGGCGAGGGATCCGCTCCCCGGGCCAGCCGCGCGGCCAGCCGGCCGGCGAGCGGATAGAAGACCCCGGACGCGTTCCTGGCCTCCGTCACACCGTCGGTGTAGGCCAGGATCATGTCGCCGGGCCGCAGCCCCACTTCCGCCGTCACGGGCCGGGGCAGGCCCGGCAGTCCGGTGCCCAGCGGTGGCGCGGGGTCGGCCGTCAGCTCCGCCACCGCGCCGTCGCGCAGCAGCAGCGCCGGCGGGTGACCGTGACAGGCCAGCCGCACCACCGATCCGCCCTCGGGGAACTCCAGCAGCAGCGCCGTCGCGAACAACTCGCCGTTCGCGTCGGCGTCCAGCAGCAGGCGCCGCTCCAGACGCCCGGCGACGCTCCTCAGGTCCGGCTGGTCGAGAGCCGCCTCGCGAAAGGCGCCGAGCAGGGACGCGACGGTGGACACCGCGGCGAGTCCGTGGCCCTGCACGTCCGCGATCAGCGCCCGCACGCCATGGGGTCCGTCCCGTACGTCGAACAGGTCGCCGCCCACCAGGGTGCCGCGCTGCGCCGCCCGGTACAGCGCCGCGCAGTGCACCGCACCCACCTTGGGCGGCACGGGGGCCAGCACGGCGTGCTGGGCGGCTTCAGCGACCGAGCCGGCCTCCACCAGGCGCCCCCGGGACCGCTGGCCCACTCCGGCGATCACCACACTGAGGGCACCGATCAGCACGACGGCGCCCAGTTCGGCGCCGGCGAGACTGCCAGAGCCGACGACCGGGAGCATCATCACCACGACCACGGCGACCGCGGTGACGGCCGTGCCCAGGACTCCGTAAGTGAGGGCGGCCAGCGGGGAGACCGCCGCGTAGTAGGCGCCCAGTTCCACGTCGCCGGGTGTGACGCCCTGCGCCACGATCAGGGCGGCCAGCAGGAGGACCGGCAGCAGGCGCAGCCACCGGGGCAGCGTGGCGACCTGCACTGTGCCGCCCTCGGCGGGAACCGTCCCCATAGAGGCACGGTAACCGCGCAGGGCCGCGGCCGCCGGATCAGCGGGCGGCGGCCGCCTCGGCGGCCACGAGGTCCGGGTGGTGCCGCCGGGCGACCTCGGGGTGGGCGCGCAGCCATCCCTTGAGCTCGTTGCGCCCGTACTCGGCGAACAGCGGATTCGCCGGGTCCTGGGTGGCGCCCGGGGCGTGCTGAGCGTGCGCGAAGGGCAGCGGGGCGATGCGCGCGTCGAGCCGCGGGTTGTAGAAGAAGGGCACGGAGAAGCGCTCGCGCGCCCCGGGCGGGCTGACGACGCGGTGGTTGGTGGCCTTGAGCCAGCCGTCGGTGGCGACCTCCAGCAGTTCGCCGAGGTTGACGACGAAGGCGCCCGGCAGCGGCGGGACGTCGTGGAACCGGCCGTCGGAGCGCTCCACCTCGAGGCCGCCGACCTCGTCCTGGAGCAGCAGGGTCAGGAAACCGTAGTCCTTGTGCGCGCCGACGCCCTGGCCGTCGCCGGTGGGGGCGGTGCCGGGGTAGCGGACCAGCTTCAGGTGCAGGTGCGGTTCGTCGGCGAAGGCGGCGTCGTAGAAGTCCTCGGGGGCGCCGATGGAGGCCAGCAGCTCGTGCAGCAGGCGGTGCGCGATGCCGCTGAGCCGGTCGATCCAGCGCAGGGAGAGCTCGCGCAGCTCGGGGAGGCCGGCGGGCCACTGGTTGGGGCCTTCGAGCCACCAGTACGGGGCTTCGCCGGGTGCGGGAGCGTGCCGGGGCCGCTCGGCGCCGATGTCGAGCTGGTCCCGCCAGTCCTGGCTGCCGCCGGTGCGCTCGTCGCCGATGCGGGTGTAGCCGCGGAAGTGGGGGGAGTTGAGGTTGCCGAGGGCGAGCCGGTCCGCCTCGGGGAGGGCGAAGAACGCGCGGATCACGCGCATCAGCGCGGCCGTCTCCTCGGCGGTGACGCCGTGGCCGGTCAGCTGGAAGAAGCCGACGTCGTGGGCGGCGGCGTGCAGTTCGCGGTGGAGCCGGGCGCGGGCGTCGGGGCCGCGGTCGGCGGCCGACAGGTCGATCACGGGGAGCTGGAGCGTCATGTGTCTTTCCGCAGTGTGTGTCCCGGCAGCGGCGGCGGTGGCCGAACGCTCCGCGCGGGGCCCTGTTGGGGCGGCGGCGCGGGGCCGGGTGAAGGAGGGGGAAAAGAAGCGGGTGCCGGGGCTCAGCCGCTGCGGCGACAGGACATGCTCGTGACGCGGACGAAGTCCACGTGTCGGCGGCGCACGAGCAGAAGCATGGGCCAAGGGTACTGCTCCGGGCGACGACGCTCCGTGACCCATGTCACCCGGGCCCATGGGCGGGGCCGCGCGGACGTGGGGCGACGCCATGGCCCGGGCGTGCGGCGGCGGCCACGATGTGGCGGCAACCGACCCCGACGCGCCCTGGAGGCACCATGCGCCCCTGGAGAGGCCTCACCAGAGGTGTCCCGAAGAGTGTTCCCCTGCTCGCCGCCGCGGCCCTCGTACTGGGCGCCACCGCGGTGCCCGCGGGGGCGCGGACCGCGACCGCCGGCCACTGCGCGCGGCTGGACCGGGTGGTGGTGCCCGGCGCCGCCCTCGCGCAGCGCACCTGCCTGCCGGACCTGACGACGACCGCGCTGGCGGGCACTCCGTACACCGATTCCGCCGACCAGGCGGGGCTGTCCGCCGCGGGCACCGTGCGCCCCTCGGGCGTGCCCGGAGTCCAGGTCGACGGCTACTTCCCGGACAGCTCGGGCTTCAACACCACGCACGGCTGGAACCACGACGCGCAGTTCGTGCTGCGGATGCCGGACCGCTGGAACGGCGGCCTGATCGTCACGGGCGCGCCCGGCACCCGCAAGCAGTACTCGCTCGACGTGCTCATCTCCGACTGGGCGGTCGCGCAGGGCTACGCCTTCGCCGCGACCGACAAGGGCAACAGCGGACCGGACTTCTATACCGACGGCCGCCGTCCCGGGGACGCGATCGCCGAGTGGAACCGGCGCACGACCCAGCTCACCGTGGCCGCCAAGGCCGCCGTCGCCCACCGGTACGGCCACGCGCCGCGCCGCACCTACATGACCGGGATCTCCAACGGCGGCTACCTCACCCGGTGGCAGCTGGAGAACCATCCGGCGCTCTACGACGGCGGCGTGGACTGGGAGGGCACCCTCTGGACGGCGGACGGCCCCAACCTGCTCACGTCGCTGCCCGTGACGGTGGCCCGCGCCCAGGGCCGGGCGACCGACGCGGACCTGCTCGCGGCCGGTTTCGCGCCGGGATCGGAATTCCTGTGGCCCTACCACCAGCAGGCGTACTGGGGCATCACGCAAAAAACCTATCGAGCCGAATTCGACCCCTCCTACGACCCCGCGTGCCCGGGGGCGAGCGCCGGTGCGACCGTTCCCGAGATCCTCGCCCCCTGTGCCTCGGACGCGGACTACGACTACGCCACGCGGCCCGCCTCGGTGCACCGCGCCGTCGCCCGGGTCGCGCTCACCGGCCGGATCGGCAAACCGATGATCACCCTCCACGGCACCCTGGACACGCTCCTGCCGATCGCGGCCGACTCCGACGCCTACGACCGCATGATCGACGGTGCCGGGCGCGGCCGCCTGCACCGCTACTACCGGGTGGCGGGCGGGAACCACGTGGACGGCCTGTACGACTCCTATCCGGACCGGCTGCGGCCGGTCCTGCCCTGCTACCGGGAGGCGCTGGGCGCACTGACGGCCTGGGTGGAGGACGGGCGCACGCCGCCGGGTGACCGAACGGTGCCGCGCCCTGCGGGCGGCGACGTGGTCAACTCCTGCGCGCTTGGCTGATCAGACCCGTTCCAGCCGGCGGTGCGGCCCCTCGGGCAGCTCGACGCCGACCCGGTCCCCGGGCCGCACCTCGCCGCCGGTCAGCACGACGCCCATGACGCCGCCCTTGCGGACGACCGCGCCGTGCTCGTCGCGGCCGACGACCTGCTTGAGCAACCCGCTGCGGAACGCCTCGATCTGCAGGCACGGATTGCGCAGCCCGGTGACCTCGACGACCGCCTCGGCTCCCAGCCGCAGCCGGGTGCCGACGGGCAGGCCGAGCAGGTCGATGCCGCGGGTGGTGACGTTCTCGCCGAGCTCGCCGGGGGTGACCTCGTATCCCGCCGCCCGCAGTTCGTCGTGGAGTTCGCCGTGGATCAGGTGGACCTGACGCAGGTTCGGCTGCGTCGGGTCCTGCGCCACCCGCGAACGGTGCTGCACCGTCACCCCGAGATGCGCGTCGCCCTCGACCCCGAGCCCGGTCAGCAGGCGGATGCTCTCGTGCGTCGGCTTGCTGAAGTGGTGTCCCTCGTCGCGACTGACGGCGATCACAGTGGCGGTGACTGTGGCGGTCACGGAACGCGCTCCCCTCGTCCGGGCTGCTGGAAGATCAGCCTAGCCGAATGCTTCATTGAAACTTCAAGAAGATTTCCCTACGCTGGACTCATGCCTGTTCGCCGCCTCAATCACGCCGTGCTCTACATCCGTGACGTCGCCCGGTCCGTCGAGTTCTACACCGACGTGTTCGGCTTCAAGGTCGACGTGGAGATCCCCGGCCGCGCCGCTTTCCTGAGCGCCCGGGACACTCTCAACGACCACGACCTGGGGCTGTTCGCCATCGGCAAGGACGCGCCGGGCCCCGAGCAGGGCCGGGTCGGCCTCTACCACCTCGCCTGGGAGGTGGGCACGCTCGGCGAACTCGCCGACACCGCCCGCGCGCTCACCGACCGGGGCGCGCTCGTCGGCGCGAGCGACCACGTGGTGTCCAAGTCCCTGTACGCCAAGGACCCGGACGGCAACGAGTTCGAGGTCATGTGGCGCGTCCCCCGCGAGGACTGGCCCACCACCCAGGAAGCCACCGGCCCGCTCCCCCTCGACCTCCAGGCCGCCCTCGACCGCTGGGGCCCCGACCTCGCGACCGGCGCCGCGGCCGGCTCCGCGACCTGACGCGCGGCTCGGGCGGGGCCCAGGCCCGACGGCCTAACGGCCGATCTGCTTGCGTCCGGCGCGGCGCAGGCGGCGGCGCTGGGAGGGGTCGAGGGTGAGGTAGGCGGCCGCGGGGACGCCGAGGACGATCAGGAGGGCGATCCAGTTGGGGAGGAACGCCGCAAGGACCCAGAACGCCACGAGGCCGACCGCCAGGCCGCCGATGACGTACTTCGCGCGATTGGACATCTTCCCCGCCTCCGTCCGCGGCACGCGCCGCGCTCACATGGGTAAACGCGGCGCGTGCCGTGGCGGTTCCCGGCCGCGGCCGCGGTGGGCCCGGCGTCGCCGGCGATCGGGGGCGCCCGGCGAACTACGCCCGAGCCGTGGTCAGTTGTCGTTCACCCCGCGGTCTTCGTGGGGCTCCGGCGCTCCCGCGTCGGCCGTCCGGGGGCCGTCCGGCGCGTCCCCGGGGGCGGGGTCAGAGGCGGAGGCCGCGGCTGCGGCTGCGGCTGCGGCTGCGACCCGCCGTTCGTGGTCGCGGGTGGCCTCGGCGCGCACGAGCGCGCCCAGGGCGGCGTAGATGTCCACGGGCATGGTGCTTCTCCTGCGGTGTTCGTCCTGGTGCGGGGCATGGCGGCGGGCCGCGCGGCGCGTTGCGGAACGGTGCGATGCGGTCGGCGGCCGGGCGCTGTCAGCAGCGCAGGACGGCGTGCAGGGGGCCGGGAGGTCCGGCGGGAGAAGTGTGCCGGGCCGGGCCCCACACGGCCGCGGCCACGGGGTCCGCCGCGGCCGCGTCACGGGCGGCGGCCCAGGCGTGGTTCTGGGGAGCGGCACCACGGTGGTGGGGGCCGGCGTGCGGCGCCGCGCGCCGGGCGACGTGCGCCGGATGGTGGTGGGTCTCCGCGCCCGCCCCGTCGGTGACGGCGGCCACGGCCGCCGTCCGCTCGGCGGGCGGGACGGGCACCGGCCCCCAAAGGCCGCACAGCGCGTGCAACAGGCATGCCAGGGCCACGAGCAGCACCGGCAGACCCGAGGGCCGGGTCCGGCTTGGAGGTCGCCCTGCGTTTTGCGGCATGCACTGCTCCTCCGGATGCGTACTCCTCCCTCCTTACCGGGCCGGGCGGGCAACCCCGCAGCTCACTAGGCTGATCGACGCACGCGTTCACCCTGCCGACCCAACGCCCGCGGAAGGAACCGCGCATGCAGCCTCTGGAGGGCATCACGGTCGTGGCCCTGGAGCAGGCCGTCGCCGCGCCGTACGCGACCCGCCACCTGGCCGATCTCGGGGCCCGCGTCATCAAGGTCGAGCGGCCCGGCGGGGACTTCGCGCGCGACTACGACCGCACGGTGCGGGGGCTGTCGGCGTACTTCGTGTGGTGCAACCGGGGCAAGGAGAGCGTCGTGCTCGACCTCAAGCAGCCGGGCGACCGCGCTCTGCTGGACCGGATCGTCGCCCGCGCCGACGTCTTCGTGCAGAACCTCGCGCCGGGCGCGGCCGGACGGCTCGGGCTCGGCGCGGACGCGCTGCGCGCCCGCGACCCCCGGCTCATCACCTGTGACATCTCCGGCTACGGGCCGGACGGCCCGTACCGCGACAAGAAGGCGTACGACCTGCTCGTCCAGTGCGAGGCCGGGCTGCTGTCGATCACCGGCGGCCCGGAGGCCCCCGCACGGCCCGGGATCTCCGTCGCCGACATCGCGGGCGGCATGTACGCGTACGCCGGGATCCTGACCGCCCTGTACGAGCGGGAACGGACCGGCGCGGGCACGGCCCTGGAGGTGTCGCTGCTCGACGCGCTCGCCGAGTGGATGGGCCACCCGCTGTACTCGCAGGCCTACGGCGGCGCCCCGGTCGCCCGCAGCGGCGCCCGGCATCCGTCGATCTCACCGTACGGGCCCTATCGCTGCGGCGACGGCGCGGTGGTCTTCCTCAGCGTGCAGAACGACCGGGAGTGGGTGGCGCTGTGCGAACAGGTCCTGCGCCGCCCGGAGCTGACCCGCGACCCGCGCTTCGCCGACAACCCGCTGCGCCGCGCGCACGACGACGCGCTCACCGCCCAGCTGGAGGCGTGCCTGGCCGGGCACACCGCGGACGGCGCCATGGCCCTGCTGGACCGTGCCGGGATCGCCAACGCCCGGCTGCGCACCGTCCCGGAGTTCGCCGGCCATCCGCAGCTCGCGGCACGCTCGCGCTGGCGGGAGTTCGGCTCCCCCGCGGGACCGCTGCGCGGACTGCTGCCGCCGGTCGGGGTCGCGGGCCGCGAGACCCCGATGCGGGAGGTGCCGGCCCTCGGCGCTCACACGGAAGCCGTACGCAGGGAGTTCTCCGGTTGACGGATCCCGCGGCCATCCGGGTGCCGCATCCGCCCCCGCCGCCGGACCGCGCGGTGCACCCGGTAGGCTCAAGATCGGCACGCTGCCGACCACGCTCGCAGTGGTGCACCGCCCCCGTGGTCCTGACCCGGACGGGGCGGGCTGCCGGGTCGCCGCCGGGGTCCGCCACAGCGGAACCGGGGCACTCGGCAACTCCGGGTCTCACGCCCCCCGGTAGCGGGTGAACACCGGGAACGCCGCCGCGAGGCTGAGCATTGCCACGACGACCAGGATGCCGCCCGCGGTGACGGCCGTCCGTGTGCCGAACGCCGAGCCGGCCGTGCCGTGCAGCAGGTCCGCGACGCGCGGGCCGCCCGCGACGACGACCGTGAAGACGCCCTGCATGCGGCCGCGCATGTCGTCGGTGGCCACGGACTGCAGGATCGCGCTGCGGAACACCATCGAGACCATGTCGGCGAAGCCGGCGAGCGCGAGGAACGCCGTCGCCCACCAAAGGCTGCTGCTGAGCCCGAGGCCGGCGATCGCCACACCCCAGCCGGACACGGCGATGACGACCATCAGGCCGTGCCGCTTGGCCCGCGAGAAGGTGCCCGAGAACAGGCCGCCCACGACCGCGCCGATGGGGATCGCGGCGAAGAGCAGGCCCAGGGCCAGCCCCTCGCCCCAGGGGGCGTAGGTGGTCGCGGCGAGCTGCGGGAACAGGGCGCGCGGCATGCCGAAGACCATCGCGATGATGTCGGCGACGAACGACAGGAGCAGGATGCGCTGCGCGGTGATGTAGCGGAAGCCGTCGCCGACCTCCCGCCAGCCGCCGCGCCGGGCGACCGCGGCACCGCTCTTGTCGAGCGGGGGCAGCGCGGGCAGCCGGAAGACGGCCCAGACGGTCGCGGTCAGCGCGATGGCGTCGAGGAGGTAGAGGGTCGGCAGCCCGAGGACGGGGATGAGGGCGCCGGCCAGCAGCGGGCCCACCACCAGGCCGGTCTGCATCACGGTCGAGCCGAGCGCCACCGCCGCCGGGAGTTCCTGCGGGGGCACGAGCCGCGCGACGGCGGCACTGCGCGCGGGGGCGTTCATGCCGGCGCATGCCTGCTGCGCGGCGAGCAGGAGCATGAGCAGCCACACCGAACCGACGCCGAGGAAGGCCTGCACCCAGAACAGCAGTGAGGTGACGGCGATGCCGATGTTGGTGACGAGCATCAGCTTGCGGCGGTCCACGCTGTCGGCGACGGCGCCGCCCCACAGGGCGAAGACGACCAGCGGGACGAGTCCGGCGATGCTGGAGTAGCCGACCCACGCGGACGAGCCCGTGATGTCGTAGATCTGCTTGGGAACGGCGACCGCCGTGAGCTGACTGCCCACGGCGGTCACGGTGGTCGAGGTCCACAGCCGGCGGTAGGCGGGGTGCCGCAGGGGCCGGGTGTCCATGAGCCAGCGCCGCATGCCGGTGCGGCGCCCGGGTTCACAGGGTTCGTCGTCGGCGGCGCGGGCCGCGTCCTCTATCGGGGTGCCGGCGGTCTTCTTGGTGCTGTCCACGGGGCGGGCCTTTTGCTTCCTCGTACAACTATCGCTGACCCGCCGACCCTACCCGCCTCGGTCATCGCCCGGAATGCGCTGCCCCCGGCAGGGTTCCGGCGAGCGGCAGCAGGGCGGACGAGCGGGCGAGGTCGATCGTCACCGCCGGGTTGCTGCCGGGCGGCTCCAGGAGCCCGGCGTCGGTGCCCGCGACGATGAGCGCGAGCCGGTGCCCGGCCGGGACGACGTGGTCGGTGGCGGCCAGGGTGATGGTGGTGGTGTAGGCGCGCCCGGGGACGAGGGGCCGGCCGTGCCGTGCGGAGGCGGCGTGCCCGAGGTCGGCCCAACCGCGGCTGACCACGGTGTGGGTCACCTCCGCGGTGTCCGCGGCCGTGTCGAGGAAGCAGGCGCTGTCGCCGGGGACGCTCGCGCCCCAGCAGGAACGGGTGGTCAGGTCGGTGATGCCTTCCTTGGCGCCGAGGAAGTTCCGGATCGTCGCGGGGCCGAGGTCGACCACGACCGCCGACAGGTGCGCGCTCGTGGTGGAGGCCGACGCGGTCAGCGTGACCGTGCCGCTGCCGGAGAGGCGCACCGGACCGGTGAGAGCGCCGGTGCTGAACACCGTCTTGTCCGTGCCCGCGGTGTCCGCGGCGGCGGCCCAGTCCTCCTCACCGCGCCGCGGCGCGTCGGTGAAGCCCTCGGTGCTGCCGGGCGCGGCAGGCGTACGGCCGAGGATCCCGAGGCCGGGGGTGGCTCCGGAGCTCAGGTCGAGCCGGGTCCGCGCGGTACCGGCCGGCGGCCAGGAGCGGTCGGTCGTCCAGTGGTCCGGGGAGCGTTCGATGTCGGCGGCGGGCTCGCGCTCGATGCCGTTGCGCACGCCCAGCAGGTAGTGGTCGAACCAGCGGTGCAGCGTCGGGACCCACGCGTCGCGGCGGTAGTCGAACGGGTCGACGTGGCCGGTCTGCGACAGCCACACCTTCCGCTCCACGCCGTGTGCGGCCAGGGCCTGCCACCACTGCCCGAAGTGCTTGGTGCGGACGTTGAGGTCCTGCATGCCGTGCACCGCGAGGACGCTGGCGCGGACCTTGCCGGCGTGCCGGGTGTAGTCGCGCTCGCTCCAGAAGCGGGTCCAGTCGCCGCTGCGGGGCGCGCCGTTCACGATCGTCTGCTGCGCCGCGGCGCACCGGGCGCGGGCGTCGTCGCTCTCGACGTAGTCCGACAACCAGTCGGGGCCGGAGCCGTACAAGGCCGCGCCCTGCTGGAAGTAGTAGTCGTACCAGGAGCTGATGGCGCTGATCGGGACGATGGTCCGCAGGCCCTTCACCCCGGTCGCAGCGACGCCGTTGGCGATGGTGCCGTCCCAGCTCTTGCCGATCATGCCGACGTCGCCGGTCGACCAGCGCGCCGCGGCGGTGTGCGTGCCGGTGCGCGAGGTGTACGCGGTGGCGCGGCCGCCCAGCCAGTCGACGACGGCCTTGGCGGAACCGATGTCCGAGGGGCCGCCGACGTCCACGCAGCCGTCGGAGCGGTTCGTCCCGGCGAGGTCGACAAGGACCACCGCGTAGCCGCGCGGCACGAAGTAGTTGTCGTAGAACAAGGGCGCCTGGATCATGCGCCCTTGGGCGTCGTAGGTCTTGGTCTGGCCCTCGTTGCCGCGTCCGCAGCAGGAGTAGTACGGACTCGCGTCCATGATCACCGGCACCTTGCGGCCCGCGGCGGCGGCCTCCCGCGGACGCACGATGTCGGCGGCCACCCGGTCGGTCCGGCCGTCGCCGTCGCCGTCACGTCCCGTGTCGACCCACACCGCCTCGCGAATGGCGTCGGCGTAGGAGTAGTCGGGCCGGCTGAGTCCGTCCCGCACGGTGCCGGCGGACGCGGCGTGCGCGGGCGTCACGGGGAGGAGGACGGCGGCGAGGGCGGCGACGACCGCCGCGACGACGGACATCGCGCGGGCACGGGCACGGGGGCGGGGATTGCGCGGCAGGGAGGGCACCCGCGGACGCTAACGTTTGGCGGTGCCATGCCAACAGCAGGTTCCCGGCCAACTCCCGCCCTCGGTCCGGATCTTGGGAGCGGCCTCGACCGCCGGGCCGGCCCGGCGCCGCCGCCGCACGAGAGCCGTGACATGCGGCCTCGTTCACACATTCGGCGTAGCCGAACTGTCCGGCGAACACGCCACGTGATGAGCTGGTCACGCAGCCGGGTCGACGGGTGGACCGCAGAGCCTCCCTCGCAGCGGACCCGGAACACGGCTCGACGGGTGACACACACCCCGGGGACCGGAGCCGAATCCCGATTGGCCCCGCGGATCGCCGGGGCGCGAAAGGAACGCCGGCCATGATCGCTGCCCGCACCACCGGCCGCACGTCCGGCCCCTCCCCCAGCCTTCCTTTCGGCACCACGTTCCAGCGCACACCTTGGCGCGGCCTCGCCGCACTGGGCGCCGGCGCTGTGCTGCTCACCGCCTGCGCCGCCCCGCCGCGGACCTCCCCCGCGCCTCGCCCCGCACCGTCCGGGAGCGCCCCGGCAACGGACGACGCGGCCGCGGTGGCAACGGAGTTGCGTCCCTACTACGGGCAGAGACCGGCGTGGCGGCCCTGCGACCAGGCCGACGGCTTCCAGTGCGTCACCATGCGCGTGCCCCTGGACCACGCTCATCCCGAGGCCGGCGACATCCTGGTCTCGGCCACCCGCAAGAGGTCCGGCGGCGGCAGGCTCGGTTCTCTCCAGCTCGACCCCGGCGGCCCCGGCGCCTACGACCTCGTCGCGATGGCCCCCGGAAGCCCCGGCCGCGGCGCCCTGGCCGACTGCGACACGGGCCGGCCGGTCGCCTTCATGTGGGACACGATGTTCCGCAAGACCGCCGACGAGTGCGAGCGGCATGTCGGAGGGCTGCTCCCGTACGTCGGGAAACCCGATGCCGCCCGGGACATGGACATGCTGCGCTCCCCGCACTACGCGGGCTTCTCGTACGGCACCCGCCTGGGCGCGACCCATGCCCTCGACGCGCTCGGGATCACGCTGCACCTAAGCCGCGGCCTGCCGGGGGCCGCACGGACGCCGGACACCCGGCGGGGCGCTCTGGGCGAGAGGACGACCAAGGAGGGCGACCGGGCGCAGGCCGCGGTCGGCTGCGTGAGGTCCACGATCGGCCCGCGGCTCAGTGCCGTCCGGGCGGTGGCGGCACTGCCCCGATTCCTGGGCGCGTCACCCCGGTTCGGCCGCACCTTCGCCGACGCGCCGGTGATGCGCACGCACCGGCCCGCCCATCGCGGCAGCCCGTACGCCCCGTCCACGCGCGGAGCGCCGCCCCGATCCTCGTGATCGGCACGACCCCTGCGCGGCACGCTCCCGCCCGCGCCGAACGCCGCGCGCCGGGGAGCACGGGCGTCGTCCCGTCCTTCCCGGCGCGCGGTCACGCGGTCATCGGCCGGTGTCAGCCGCGGCGGCCGCCCCCACCGCCGCCCAGGCCCTTGTCCAGGCCCGCGCGGCGCAGGGCGTCCGCCATGGCGCCGGAGGGCGCGGGGCGGTCACCGCCGCCGCCACCGCCGCCGCCACGCGACTGACGGGGCGTGCCTCCGCGCCGGTCGGGACGCGGACCCCGCTCGGAGCGTCCACCGCCGCCGTTGCCCTTGGCGGTGCCGGAACCGGAACCAGAACCGGAACCTGATCCGGCATCCGTCGCCGCCTCGTCGTCGAGACGGAGCGTCAGGGAGATGCGCTTGCGGGGGATGTCCACGTCGAGCACCTTGACGCGCACGATGTCACCGGACTTGACGACGTCGCGCGGGTCGCTGACGAAGGTCTTCGACATCGCGGAGACGTGGACGAGACCGTCCTGGTGGACGCCGACGTCCACGAAGGCGCCGAAGGCGGCGACATTGGTGACGACGCCCTCCAGGATCATGCCGGGCGCAAGGTGCTTGAGTTCCTCCACGCCCTCCTTGAACTCGGCGGTCTTGAAGGCCGGTCGGGGGTCGCGGCCCGGCTTCTCCAACTCGGCGAGGATGTCGGTGACCGTCGGCAGGCCGAAGGTGTCGTCCACGAAATCGTCCGCCTTGAGTGCGCGCAGGACGGAGCCGTTACCGATGAGCGCCCCGATGTCGGTGCCGGCGGCAGTGCTCATGCGGCGGACCACCGGGTACGACTCCGGGTGCACGCTGGAGGCGTCCAGCGGGTCGTCGCCGCCGGGGATGCGCAGGAAGCCCGCGCACTGTTCGTACGCCTTCGGGCCGAGCCGGGCCACTTCCTTGAGCGCCGTGCGCTTGCGGAAGGGGCCGTTGGCGTCGCGGTGGGCGACGATGTTGCCGGCCAGGCCCTCGGTGATGCCGGAGACGCGGCGCAGCAGCGGCACCGAGGCGGTGTTGACGTCGACGCCGACGCCGTTCACGCAGTCCTCGACGACCGCGTCGAGCGAGCGCGACAGCTTCAGCTCGGACAGGTCGTGCTGGTACTGGCCGACGCCGATCGACTTGGGGTCGATCTTCACCAGCTCCGCCAACGGGTCCTGCAGGCGGCGGGCGATGGAGACGGCGCCGCGCAATGAGACGTCCATGTCCGGCAGTTCGGCGGAGGCGTAGGCCGAGGCGGAGTAGACCGAGGCGCCGGCCTCGGAGACGACGGCCTTGGTCAGCTTCAGCTCCGGGTGCCGCTTGATCAGGTCGGCGGCGAGCTTGTCGGTCTCCCGGGACGCGGTGCCGTTGCCGATCGCGACGAGATCGACCTGATGCGCCGCCGCGAGCCGGGCGAGCGTGGCGATGGACGCGTCCCACTGGTTGCGCGGCACGTGCGGGAAGATCGTGTCGGTGGCGACGACCTTGCCCGTGGCGTCCACGACCGCGACCTTCACGCCGGTGCGGAAGCCGGGGTCGAGGCCCATCGTGGCGCGGGTGCCGGCGGGGGCGGCGAGCAGCAGGTCGCGCAGGTTGGTGGCGAAGACCCGCACCGCCTCGTCCTCGGCGTCCTGGCGCAGCTGGACGCGCAGGTCGAGACCGAGCCGCACGAGGAAGCGGGTCCGCCAGGCCCAGCGCACCGTGTCGGCCAGCCACTTGTCGGCGGGGCGGCCGCGGTCGGTGACGCCGAAGTGGTGGGCGATCTTGCGCTCGAAGCTGGACGGGCCGTCCTCGACCGGCTCCTCGGGCTCCAGGGTGAGGTCGAGGACCTCCTCCTTCTCGCCGCGGAACATCGCGAGCACACGGTGCGAGGGAAGCTTCCCGAACGGCTCGGCGAAGTCGAAGTAGTCGGCGAACTTCGCACCCGCCTCCTCCTTGCCCTCCCGAACCTTGGAGACCAGCCGGCCGCGCTCCCACATCCGGGTGCGCAGCTCGCCGGTGAGGTCGGCGTCCTCGGAGAACCGCTCGGTCAGGATCGCGCGGGCGCCTTCCAGCGCCGCGGCCGTGTCCGCCACGCCCTTGTCGGCGTCGACGAAGCCGGCCGCCTCGTCCTGCGGGTCGAGCGCGGGGTTCTCCAGCAGCCGGTCGGCGAGCGGTTCGAGACCGGCCTCGCGGGCGATCTGCGCCTTGGTGCGGCGCTTGGGCTTGAACGGCAGGTAGATGTCCTCGAGGCGCGCCTTGGAGTCGGCGGCGAGGATCTGCGCCTTGAGGGCGTCGTCGAGTTTGCCCTGGGACTCGATGGACTCCAGGATCGCGGCCCGCCGCTCGTCGAGCTCCCGCAGGTAGCGCAGCCGCTCCTCGAGCGTGCGCAGCTGTGCGTCGTCGAGGGCGCCCGTCGCCTCCTTGCGGTAGCGGGCCACGAACGGCACGGTCGCACCGCCGTCGAGGAGTTCGACGGCCGCGTGGACCTGCCCTTCCCGTACGCCGAGCTCCTCGGCGATCCTGCGCTCGACCGAGACCGTTGTCGTCACGATGTGCGACCTGCTTTCTGGCTGGACTACGGCTGCATTATTGCGGAGCCCGGCCGCCGAGCCGCGAGCCTGGGGGCGAAGCCGCGCCGGAGTCCTGGGGCAGTGGCTTCTCGAACCAGTGCCCGGCGTAGCGGTCGCCGTTGTAGTCGTCGATCTCGTGGTACCCGAGCCTGGCGTACAGCGACCGCGCCTCGACCAGGTCGGGGCGGGTGTCGAGGCGGATGACGCGGGCGCCCAGGTGTTCCACCGCCGCTCGTTCGGCGGCGCTGACCAGCAGCGCGGCCCCGCCGGTACGGCGGGCGACCGGGGCGACCCAGACCCGGCGCAGTTCGGCGATGCCGGGGGCGAGCAGCCGCACCCCGGCGCAGCCGGAGGGGAGTCCTCCGTAGCGGCCGACGAGGAACCGGCCGGTGGGGCCGGCGAGGTCGTCACTGGTGTCCTCGACAAGGAGGTCGTCGATCTCCTGCCGGGTCATCGGCCTGCCGTAGTAGCGGCTGACGATGTCGTCGTAGTAGCGCCACAGCAGGTCCCTCGACACCGGGTCGTCAACGGCGAGCGGCGCTGTCTCCCATACGGGCGAAGCGTGGATGTTCTGTCGCGGTACGGTCACGGGCTCCATGGTGGCAGCGCGCCGCGTGACTATCCTCCGGTTATTCGTTGGCTTCACAACGACACGGGGGCAGGACATGACGCGGTACGCCGCGCGCACAAGCCATCCCATCGCCATCACGGAGCAGTCCGGGAACGACGTGCTCGTCTTCGACTCCGGCGCCGCCGACTGGTCGCAGGACGCCGCGGTCACCTGGCGCTGGAGCGCGCCCGGCGGGACGGGCACGAGCTGGCAGCACCTGTCGGACGTCCGGCTGCGCAGAACCCAGGCGTACGGGCGGGTCGTGCTGGTCACCGCACTCGGCGGCCGGGCGGCGATGGTCCGCGAGGACACGGGGGCGATCGTCTGGCAGACGATCACGCCGGCCGACACCCCGCACGCCATCGAGCGCATCCCGGGCGGGGTCATCGCGGTGGCCTCCGCGGCGCCCGGGCGGCTGCGCCTGTACACCGACACCGAGCAGTCCGCGCCCTTCCTCACGCTCCCGCTGTCCAGGGCGCACGGCGTGCTCTACGACCCGGCGCGCACCGCGCTGTGGGCGATCGGCGAGGAACGGCTGGTGCGCTACGCGCTGTCCGGCAGGGGCCCGGCCACCATGCTGACCGAGCACAGCGTGATCCACTTCGAGGGGCAGGGCCTCGATCTGCAGCCGGTGTACGGCGAACCGGGGTCGCTGTGGTTCACCGACACCAACGGCGCCTACCGGCTCGACGCCGAGACCCGCAAGTACCGGCAGGTGGACGGGGCGAGCGACGTCCGCGCCTACCTCAGCCAGCCCTCCGGCACCCTGATCCGCGCCCGCGGCCAGGTCGACGGACCACGCGTGCGGGGCGGTCCCACGGTCGACTTCATGGACCCCGACGGCACGACGGCGTACTCCCGCACCCGCCCCGGCGCGGAGTTCTCCGCGGTGCGGCTGTGGACCCCCGACTTCTGCTGAGGGCTGCGGGGCCCCGATGACCGCGATCGCGGGGACCGGTCCCCGACGCCGGCACCGGGCATGTAATGATCGGAGGACATTGCACTAACCATCTATTTCCGCAGCCGGTGCCCGCCCGGGCGCCGAGCCGCCGGAGGGCCGCGGTCGTCGCGTACCGGGCCGGTCCGGCACCCCCGCACACGCCAACGGAGGCTTCGCTCCCATGGAATACCGCCACCTCGGCCGCAGCGGTCTGCTCATCAGCGAGATCGCCTACGGCAACTGGCTCACCCACGGTTCACAGGTGGAGGCGGACGCCGCCACGGCGTGCGTGCAGGCCGCCCTGGAGGCCGGCATCACCACCTTCGACACCGCCGACGTCTACGCCGGGACGCGCGCCGAGTCGGTGCTCGGCGAGGCGCTGAAGGGCGAGCGCCGCGAGGGCCTCGAGATCCTCACCAAGGTCTACTGGCCGACCGGTCCCGGCCGCAACGACCGCGGCCTGTCGCGCAAGCACATCATGGAGTCGATCGCCGGCTCGCTGCGCCGCCTGCAGACCGACTACGTGGACCTCTACCAGGCGCACCGCTACGACGTGGAGACGCCGCTGGAGGAGACGATGGAGGCGTTCGCCGACGTCGTCCACTCCGGCAAGGCCCTGTACATCGGCGTCTCCGAGTGGCCCGCGGAGCAGATCCGCCGCGCCCACGCGCTGGCGCGGGAACTGCGCATCTCCCTGGTCTCGAACCAGCCGCAGTACAACGCCCTGTGGCGGGTCATCGAGGGCGAGGTCGTCCCCACCTGTGTGGAGCTCGGCATCGGCCAGGTGGTCTTCTCGCCGATCGCGCAGGGTGTGCTGACCGGCAAGTACAAGCGCGGTCAGCAGCCGCCGGAGGGCTCGCGGGCCACCGACGACAAGGGCGGCGCCAACATGATCGCCCGCTGGATGGGCGACGAGGTGCTGGACGCCGTCGCGCGGCTCGAGCCGCTGGCCGCCGAGGCCGGGCTCTCCCTGGCCCAGCTGGCGGTGGCGTGGGTGCTGCAGAACTCCAACGTCTCCGCGGCCATCGTCGGCGCCTCCCGCCCCGAGCAGGTCGCGGAGAACGCCAAGGCGTCGGGTGTCGTCCTGGAGAAGGAGCTGATGGCGCGTATCGAGGAGATCCTCGAGCCGGTCGCCGTCACCGACCCGAAGCGGGTCCACGACAACGTCCCGGTCCGCCGCCCCTGACCGGTCGACGTCCCTGATCGGACAGGCCCCGCGGTCGGTGTGACCGCGGGGCCGCGGTCCGGCCTACTCGGTGTGGCAGTGCGCCCCTTCGCCGCGCGGGGTCTCCTTGGGGAGGTCGAGCGACGGGTTCCGGTCGAAGAAGCCGGTGGGCTTGAGCGTGAAGCCGCTGTGGTCGACCGGCATGACGGGCCACTCCTCCAGCCGGGGCAGGTGGGTGGGGCCAAAGGTGTGCCAGACGGTCAGCTCGGTGTTCTCCAGCGGCTCGCCGGGCTCGGTCCAACGGGGCAGCCCGGCGCCGCCGGCGTTCTGGTTGGGGTAGTCGCCCGCGGGGAAGCGGCGTTCGGGGCGGTGGCGGGTCACCCACAGGTGCTTGGTGCCGTAGGCCGCGCGCCGGGCGACGGCCGAGTCCGGCTGGGCCAGGACGACCGGGCCGGGCTGCGGGACGAGGGTGTACGCGACCGGCTTGCCCATCCGGTTGAGCGAGCCGGGGTTGGTGATCCGCCAGCGCCGTCCGGCGAGCGGGTCGGCGAGGCGGCCGCCCTCGGCGCTGTCCGCGATGGCGGTCACCCGGGTGGTGAAGACGTTGCCGTTGGGGTTGTCCGGCCCGTGCGGGACGGGGACGACGTCCACCTCCTCGACGGTGTTGGCGTGCCCGTCGACCGCCGCGTCCAGCCTGACGCAGAACATGTGCTGGTGGAACGGGGCCAGCAGCCCCGGGGCGATCTCCGTGCCGACCGCGTCGGCGGTGCCGGGCTCGACGGCGGAGGTCTGCACGATGCCGGTGGACTTGGCCTCGAAGCCGATCGTGCCGTCCTGGTAGAAGTACCAGTAGAAGCCGTAGTCGTAGTTGCCGACGGTGGTGATGTAGGAGACGACCAGGCGGCGGGAGCGACGGCTGTCGGCCGTCATGCCGTTGAAGATGTCGGTGTGCTTCCACAGGAGGCCGTAGTCCTCCTCGTGGATGCAGATCGCGTTCGGCAGGGTCTCGGGGTTGCCGAGGTCGTCGGAGAGGACGGCGTCGAGGTAGGCGATCTCGCCGAGGCAGTCGCATCCCAGCTTCAGGGCGTTGGCGTTGCGGCCGAGCGAGTACTCGCCCGCGTCGAGGAAGGCGACCCAGTTGCGGTCCTCGCCCGGCTCGGCGTAGGCGACGGCCATCTCGGCGAGCGAGGCGCGGTGCAGGACGGGGCGGACCCGGTCGCCGTCCTCGTAGCCGATCTGGTGCAGGACCAGGCCCTCGCGGCCGTTGAAGTCGATGCGGAAGCGCCACTTCTGCCAGGTCATCAGCCGGCCGGTGAGGGCGAAGGACGGTCCCTCGGGCTGGGTGATCTCCAGCGGGCGCAGGCCCGTGCGGGCGGGGCCGTTGAACTCCGCCTCGTAGCGGCCGCATTCGGCGGGGATCGGCACGGCGCCGGTGTCGATGAGGCGGACGACCTTGCGCTCGATGACGTCGACGTCGGCGACGAGCCCGGCCACCGGGTGCGCCCAGGGGCTGTCGGTGGCATCACAGCGCAGCCAGGTCAGCGAGCGCATGAGGCGGGCGCCGGGCCGGTCCTCGAAGCGCAGCGGGCCGGCGCCCAGGGGGGCGGCGATGGCCAGGTCCAGGTCGGTGACGCCGCGCTCGGCCATGGCCTTGCGCCAGCCCGGGTCGGCCTTGACGACCTGCTCGACGATCTCGTACTCCTCGAAGGTGACCGGCGGCTGGCCCTCCTGCTCGGTGTCGAGTGCGCGGTGGGCGACGACCACGCCCGCGGTGACGTCCACCAGGGCCTCGGCGGCGGCGCCGGTCGCGGAGTCCAGGAGGGTGACGCGCAGCCGGCGGACGACGGGGTCGCCGTCGCGGTGCGCGTCGGCGGTGTGCCGGTCGGGCTCGTCGAGCAGCACCAGGGGGAAGCGGGTCGCTTCGGTGACCTGTCCCTCCTCGGTGAGGATCCGGCGGGCGGCGGCGATCTCGTCCGCGGTCAGCGGGTCGAGGGGGTGTGGCGAGGCGGGCCCGGTGTGTGCGGCGGTGTCGTCGGTGTGGCAGCAGGAGGACATGGGACAACTCTCTGGTGTGCGTGAGCCGTTGCGCTACGGGTCGGTGCGGGCATGCGTCCGGCCCGCCGCTCCCCTGCCGGGGTGCGACGGGCCGGGCGGCGTCAGGAGGCGGCGGTCTCCGGCTGTTCGGCGTCTGCCGCGTTCTCGCGGGCCTGCTCGATCCGGAACGCCTCATTGCCGAGGCCGATGCGGGCGTGCAGCTCGGGACGCGTGGAGCGCAGGACCAGGCCGTACACCAGGCCGCCGACGACGGAGACTCCGATCACGCCGGGCAGGATCCAGGAGACCGCGGAGCCCGCGCCGGCGACCAGGACGTCGAAGTCCTTGACGGCGTAGACCGCGATGACGATCAGCGCGACACCCGCCAGCGCGGAGGCGGCGATCCTCGGCGCCTGGGTGCGCAGCGCGCCGCGCCGGACGAAGTACCCGATGACCGCGAAGGCCGTGGTGGCCAGCAGCACGATGATGCCCAGGGCGCCGACGTTGCCGCCCCAGGTGAAGAGCTTGAGCACGGGCGCGGTCGGGTCGTGGTCGGCGGCGCCGCTGCCGTCGGTGACGGCGAAGGCGACGACGGCGACGAGGGAGATGACGGTCTGCAGCAGCGAACCGTGCGCCGGGGCACCGCTCTTGGGGTTCGTACGGCCGAACGCGGAGGGCAGCAGGCCCTCGCGGCCCATGGCGAAGGCGTAGCGGGCGACGACGTTGTGGAAGCTGAGCAGGCAGGCGAACATGCCCGTCACGTACAGGACGTGGAGGACGTCGGTGAAGGTGGCGCCGATGATCGACTCGCTGAGGCCGAACAGCAGTCCGGGACCCTGCTTCTGCGACTGGCCCACGATCTGCGACGGGCCGGTGGCCACGCTCAGCGCCCAGGAGCTGATGGCGAAGAAGACCGCGACGAAGGTGACGGCGAGGAAGGTCACCCGGGCGACGAGCACCTGGGGCCGGTTGGTCTCCTCGGCGTAGACGGGCGGCTGCTCGAAGCCGACGAACGCGGCGATGCACAGGCACAGCGCGGTGCCCAGCCCCGCACCGCTGAGGGTGGACGGGTCGAAGGCGTGCAGCGACAGCCCCTCCTTGGAGGGATTGCCGATGGCGGCGACGTCGAAGATGACGACGAGGGTGATCTCGATCAGCAGCAGGACGCCCAGGACCTTGGCGTTGAGGTCGATCTTCAGCCAGCCGAGCGCACCGACCACGAGGACACCGAGCAGGGCCGGGACCCACCAGGCGATCGTGATGTCGAGGTAGGTCTCGAACAGCCCGGAGATCTCGAAGCCGAACAGGCCGTAGACGCCGAACTGCAGGGCGCTGTAGGACACGAGCGCGACGACCGACGCGCCGGCGCCGGCGGTGCCGCCGAGGCCGCGCGCGATGTAGGCGTAGAAGGCGCCCGCGTTGTGGACGTGGCGGCTCATCTCGGCGTAGCCGACGGTGAAGAGGATGAGCACGACCCCGAGGATCACGAACAGCAGCGGCTGCCCGACGATGCCCATGACGCCGTACGCGGTGGGCATGACGCCCGCGACGACCATCAACGGGGCGTTGGCGGCGACCACGGACAGCAGCAGGCCTGGCAGGCCGAGCCGGTCGGCCCGCAGGGCTCTCTCCTCGCCCTTGAACGTGCTGATCCCGGTATTCCCCGTCAGCATGGCAATTCCTTTCCTTGTGGGTGAGTGGGTGTGCTGTGCGTCGATGGGCGGTCCCTAGGGGGATCCGGGGCCGAGCACGGCCTCGCGCGCGGCGCGGAAGGCCTTCTTGGGGTCGCGGTCGGGGTACGCCCACGGGATGCGGGTGGCGTAGCCGCCGATACGGTTGAACAGGGCCGCCGCCTCGGCGGTGCGGCCTTGCAAGTACTGGGCGTGCACGAGGAAGTTGAGGTCGAGGTAGAGCCGCGGATGGTCGCGGTCGTCCCACTCCAGCCACCAGTCGAAGGCCCGCTTGAGGGCCTGGCGGGCGCGCCAGCCGCGCCAGTGCTCCGATTCCGCCGGGTCGGCGGGCTCGGCGCCTGCGGCGGCCAGCGCCCGGTAGAGCTCGGCGTGGGCGACGACCGGCAGGACGGCCAGCGGGGACCCCTGGGGCGCGTCGCCCGCGGCCCACTCGGCGAACTCGTAGACCTCGTGGAACTGGCTGCCGTCGGCCGGGGCCTGGGGGCGCTCCGCCAGGCAGGCGGCCATCAACTGGTGGCCGTGGTGGTGGTCGCGGTGGCGGCCGCGCACCTGGTCGAAGGCGCGCATCCGGTCGTCGTCGGTGCCGGTGTGGCGGGCCAGGATCAACAGGCAGAGCCAGGGCGTCGGATCGGCGGGGGCCAGGGCGGCGGCGGCCAGACAGGCCTCGCGGGCGCTCTCGGGCTTCTCCTTGCCCGCGACGGCGCGGAAGACCAGGGAACAACCGAGCAGGGCGGCCGCGTCGGGGCTGTCCGGTTCGGTGAGCTGCCACTCGCGGGCCCACGTGCTGCTCGCGCGGCCCTCGCCGAGCACGACGAGACGGTGACCGCGCCGGTCCCAGGCGTCACCGGTCTCGGCGAGCAGGGTGCGGGCGGCGGACCAGCGCCCTTGGGCGAAGGCGGCGCGGGCGGTGGCAAGGGGTTCGTCGTCCAGTGCGGGGTCGAACCGGAGTTCGTCCCGGGAGCGGGAGAATCCGAACGGGGGTGGAGGAGTCATCCTCGGGGTGCCTCCACGGCGCACACGTGATGTCCGGCCCGGGTCGGGACTTCCCCTTCGGCGTCCGGTGATCAGCTGATCACGCACAGCCAACCGGTGCACCGGGGTCCGCTTCAAGAGCGGCCCTGTTGTCTCGGTGTAGTCCCACGCGCCCCACTGAACGGCCGCGACCACAGTCAACAGGGCATCAAGGCACGGAACGGACAGGTTCGGTGGGAACGGCTGCGCAAGGTGGCGTACGCCTGATATTCGAACGTACGAAGCGGGAACGAAGGAGTCATTCGGTGGCGGACGATACCGCGCCCGCGCCGTCGCACCCCCTGGCGTACGTCAGGCGGAGCCATGGCTGGAGCTACCAGGACCTCGCCCGGGTCGTGGCGGAGAACGCGCGCGCCCTCGGCGTGCCCATGGCGGCCCGGCGGGAGAAGGTCTGGCGCTGGGAGCACTGGGGCGTGGTGCCCGAACGGGACAGCCAGCGCGCGCTGGCCCGGGCGCTCGGCGTGCCCCTGCGGGACGTGGACGCGCGGCCGTGGCCCGGCTGGCTACCGGCACTGGCAGGTCTCCCGGAGGGACTGGGCTGGGACCGCGCGGGTGCCCTGGGCGCACTGGAGGTGCTTCTCGACAGCGGTGGGCGCGACCCTCGGGGCTACCCGGTCGTGGAGGGACCGGAGTTCCGCGTCGCGATCGGGGAGTGGGTCCGGGCGGCATCCGTGCGCGCGGACGCCGCGCCCGAACCGGCCGCGCCCGGCGACGACTTCGACGTGGAGACCACGGCGTGGCTGGAGTGGGGCCTGCACGGACTGTGCCGGCTCGACGGGCGGCTCGGCGGCGGAGCCGTGCGGCACCGCGTCGAGGCCGACCTGCGCATCGCCCTGGAACTGATCCGCCAGGGGCCGTTCGCGGCCGCCGACGACGCCCGGCTCCTGCGCACGGCCGCCGCGCTGACCCGGCTGGGCGGCCGCGCCGCGGTGGACACCGGCCGGCACGGCGCCGCCCAGCGGTACTTCCTCACCGGGCTCCGGCTCGCGCACGCCGCCGGGGACGCCACCCAGGCGGCCCGCCTCTGGGCCGAACTGAGCCTGCAGGCGGTACTCAACGGGCGCCACGACGACGCGCTCGCGGGCGTGGCGGCCGCCGAGGACGCGCCCGCCGCCCCGCCGCCGGCCGTGCGCGCGACGCTGGCGATGTGCCGCGCCCGCGCCCACGCCGGCCGGGGCGACGAACCGGCCGCCCGCCGGGCGCTGGAGGAGGCCGCCGGCCTGCTGGACCCGGCCCGGGGCGACGCCGAGGCCGAACTCCTCGCCCACAGCGGCCTCGCGCTGCTCGACCTGGGCCACCCCGGCGAGGCCGCCCGCACCTTGGACAAGGCCCTGCCCCTCCTGCCCCCGTCGCACCGCCGCGACCTCGCCCTCCTCACCGCCCACGCCGCCCTCGCGCGTGCCCTCTCCGGCGACCTCGACGGCGCCCGCCCCCTCGCCACCCGCGCCGCCCGCCTGGCCCGCACCTGTCTGTCCCCCCACGCCACGGAGGCCGCCGAACGCGCCCTGGCGGCGACGTCGGCGCCGGGACGGCCGGCCGCGGAAGGCGGTCTGGACCCCGGGGACGGTGTGGACTACGGTCCCGCGCCATGAAGCGGACGGGAACGACGAGGCGGATTCTGGCGGCTCTGGTGTGCGGGGCCGCGGTGGCGGCGGTGACCACCGTGCCGGCGCGGGCGGCAGCGGCGCCGGGACCGCGCTGGGACGTCAAGGAGACCGGGACCACGGCCCGGTTCCGGGGACTCGCGGCGGTGAGCCGGAGTACGGCGTGGGCCGCGGGCTCGGCAGGGACGGTGCTGCGGACCGTCGACGGAGGGCGCCACTGGTCGGACGTGTCCCCGCCGGGCGCCCAGGACCTGGAGTTCCGGGACGTCGAGGCGTTCGACGCGCGCCGGGCCGTCGTGCTGGCCATCGGCGAGGGCGAGGCGTCACGGGTCCTGCGCACCGAGGACGGCGGGCGGACCTGGTCGGAGGCCTTCCGGAACACCGATCCGCGCGCCTTCTACGACTGCGTCACCTTCTTCGACACCCGGCACGGCCTCGCGGTCAGCGACCCGGTCGACGGCCGGTACCGGGTGCTGTCCACCGCGGACGGCGGTCGCAGTTGGCGCGTACTGCCCTCCGCGGGCATGCCGCCCGCGCTCGCGGGCGAGGCGTCGTTCGCGGCGAGCGGCCAGTGCCTGGTGAGCCGGGGCCCGCGCGATGTGTGGCTGGCCACGGGCGGGGCCTCCGCGGCGCGCGTCCTGCACTCCCGCGACCGGGGGCTGACCTGGTCGGTGGCCGCGTCCACGCTCCCGGCGGGCGATCCGGCCAAGGGTGTCTTCGCCCTCGCCTTCCGCGACGCGCGGCACGGCCTCGCGGTCGGCGGCGACTACCGCGCGGACCAGGCGTCCCCGGACGCCTCCGCGGTGACGGGGGACGGCGGGGCGTCGTGGACGGAGTCCGAACGGCCGCCCGCCGCCTACCGGTCGGGGGTGACGTGGCTGCCGTACTCGTCGCGCGCCGCGATCGCCGTCGGGCCGACGGGAAGCGATCTGAGCCTGGACGGCGGCAGGACGTGGCGCACGTTCGACACCGGGTCCTTCGACACCGTCGACTGCGCGGCGGACCTCGGGTGCTGGGCCGCGGGTGAGAAGGGCCGCGTCGCACGCCTGGGAATCGGCTCGGCCGGCGCGGACATCAGCTCGTAGCCCGCGTCCGTGAACCGCAACCGCAGACGCGGCAAGAAGCTGAGCCGTGCCCTCGTCACGGCCGCGATGCTGGGGGACGCAGGGACCGCCCGCAGGCTCCTGCGGCGCGGGGCCTCGCCGGAACTCCCCGACGCGCACGGCACGACGCCCCTGTACGCCGCGTCGGTCCAGGGTGCGGCGGACGTCGTGGCGCTGCTGCTGGCGGCGGGAGCCCGGCCCGACACCGAGAGCGGCCACGGTGACGAGGGCACACCCCTGTGCGCCGCCGCCTGCTGGGGGCACGCCGGAACGGTGCGTCTGCTCCTCGCCCATGGTGCCGACCCCGTCCTGCGCGAGGATCACGGCACGGGACGTGCGCCGCTCGACTGGGCGGAGCGGGGCCCGCATCCGGAGACGGCACTCCTGCTCGCCGCGGCGGTGTCCTCCCGTCCGGCCGCGGCTCCGTAGCCGGCACATGAGAAGCGCCGGTCCGGAACCCGCTGTACGGGGTCCCGGACCGGCGCGTCGTCGGCGTCGGCGTCGGCTACGCGACGGGGCGGCGCCCCCGCCCGCGCGTCAGGTTGTACCCGGCCACGCCCGCGAGGGCCCCGAGCACGCCGCCGCCGGCGGTCCAGAGCCAGCGGTCGGACCACCAGCCGCCGCCCCAGCCGCCGTCAGGCTCGGCGAGGCCGGCCGCGACGGGCGAGGCGCTGGGGTCGGCAGTTCCCTCGCTGTCCTCGCTGTCTCCGCTGTCCTCAGTTGCGGCCGGTGAGGGCTGCGCGTTGGGGTCGAGCGTGGCGCCCGCCTTGGCCACCGGGGTGAGCGGCGCTGCCAGTTCGCCGTCCACGGCCTGCGAGCCGCCAGCGTCCTTGGAGGCGGTGCCGAGCTGGACCTGCACCGGCAGACCGAGGTCCTGGTCTGCCAGGCGGACCACGGTCAGCCGGATGTAATAGGCGCCCGGCAGCGGGTCGTTGGCCCATGCCTCCGACCAGGCGCGGACGGTGCGCAGCCGGCAGCTGAGCTCCACCGTGGCGGCGTCAGCGGCCGCGTTGACGGTCGGCTTGCCCGCGGTGCACGCCTGGTGGCGGCGGAGCCCGTCGTAGAGGTCCAGCTGCCAGGTCTGTGCGCCGTGCCGAGAGGCGGACTCGGGGAGCTGCACGGTCGCGGAGACCGTGAGGATCTCACCGGCCTTGGCGGGGGTGACCCAGTACAGGTAGTCGCCCGTCGAGGCGCCGGCCGGGGTGGAGGTCACGCCCTGCCCGATGTGCCCGGCGGTGCGGAAGCCCGTTCCCGGCGCGGCGGCGGTCTCCGCCGTCCCCGACGTGTCCGACGCGCTCGGGCTGGGCGTGGCGTCGTCGGCGACGGCCGTTCCCGCTCCGGTCGCGAACAGCGCCCCGCCGAGCAGGAGTCCGGCCGCGGCCGTGCGGATCATGTGCGTGGTACGCATCAGTTGGTCCTCCAGACGGCGACGCGCCAGCGCGAGATCCAGCCCCACAGGATGCCGGCGACCAGGCCGGTGACGGCGAGCAGGGCCAGCAGCCACCAGCCGCGGCCCAGGCCGAAGGAGGCGACGTCGGAGGGCTGGTCGGGCGAGGACACGAGGTCGATGCTCAGCTCGACGGGCAGGCCCGGGGTGCGCTTGACCGCGTCGGCGGCGGAGAAGGAGTTGCTGACCTCCAGGCAGACGGTGCGCGCGGCGGCGGCGTCCGCGTCGTCCCGCTCGGGCCACGCATAGCGCAGGCCGGAGGAGATGACGTCGGTGCGGCCGCTGCCCGCGTCGGAGCCCCGGACGAGTTCACGGCCGCCGGTGGTGACGGCGCGCACCAGCACGCCGTAGTCGCGGTTCACGGCGCGGTCGGCGCCGACACTGACGGACGTGCGCAGTTCCTGGCCGTCGGTGACGCTCAACCGGTACCAGCGGTGCTCCGCGAACTCCTCGCGGTCGGTGTAGATGCCCGCGCCGAGCAGCGGGGCGTCGGTGCAGGAGCCGGCGCCCTCAGTGGCGGTCGGGGTGACGACGACGTTGTTGTCCGCGGCGCGGTCGACGAGTTGCTTGATGCGATCGGTGAGCTGGTCGGCGTGGTCGACGGCGGTGTAGGTGCCGCCGGTGGCCTCGGCGATGCAGCTCAGCTGTTCACGGATCTTGGTGGTGGGCACCAGGCCGAGGGTGTCGACCACCAGGTGGGTGCCCTCGGCGGCGAGTTGCCGCGCCACCTCGCAGGGGTCGAGGGGCTGGCAGGTGTCCTCGCCGTCGGTGATGAGGACGATCCGGCGGGTGGCGTTGCCGCCCGCGAGGTCCTTGCCCGCGGCCTGCAGGGCGGGGCCGATCGGGGTCCAGCCGGTGGGGGCGAGGGTGGCGACCGCCGTCTTGGCCTCCGTACGGTCGACGGAGCCGACCGGGTAGAGGGCGGCGGTGTCCGTGCAGCCGACCTTCTTGTCCTTGCCTGGGTAGTTGGCCCCGAGGGTGCGGATGCCGAGCTGCACCTCCTCCGGGACCGCGTCGATGACCTCGTTGAAGGCCTGCTTGGCGGCCGACATGCGGGACCTGCCGTCGATGTCGTTGGCGCGCATGGAGCCGCTCACGTCGAGGACGAGCTCGACCTTGGGGGCCTCGCGCGGTGTCTCCGGCCCGTCGTCCGCGGCGGCCGGTGCCGCGGCCGGGAAGAGCGCGGTGGCCAGCACGGCCGCGAGACCGCACAGTCCCGCCGCCAGCCGTTTGCGTATGATCATTGGCGGATCCTATGGAAGATCCGTCGCGGCCCCCAACTCGGCCCAGACCACACGTCCCGACCCGTCCGCGGCGGTCACCACACCCCAGGCACGGGACACCGCCCCGACCAGCAGCAGCCCGCGTCCGCACTCCTCGCCGACGTCAGCGACCCGTACCTGAGGTACCGTCAGCCCGACGCCCTGGTCGGCCACCTCCACGCGCACCACGCCGCGTTCGAACCGGACGGCGCAGGCCACCTTCTCGCCGCCGGAATGACGCACGGCGTTGGTGAAGAGTTCGGACACCACCAGGCCGACATCGTCGCAGATCTCCTCGGCGACCCCCCAGTCGCGCAGCCGCGCCCTGACGCGCCGTCGCGCCTCGGCGACCGCGGCGCCTTGCGCGGCCAAGAGGAACGCGTCATGGGAGGATGCCACTCCGCTACTATGCGCGCCTGCCCGAATGCATGGCAAGGTGCAATCTGCAATGTGCAAAGCGGTGCCGACATGCTTTGCAACGCCCTGACACCATGCCAAACTTCCCCAGGATCAGTGGGGTTGGAGGATTTCTCGTGAGCGAAGCGCGATCGTCGAGTGCACCCACCGTGCTGCGTGTCGTACTCGGCAAGCGCCTTCAGGACCTCCGTGAGAAGGCCGGCGTCTCCTACGAGGACGCCGCCCGCGCCCTCGATGTCACCCACGCCACGATCCGCCGCATCGAGAAGGCAGAAGTCGGTCTGCGCATCCCGTACGTCGAGAAGCTGCTGCAGACCTACGGCGTCACCGAGCCGGCCGAGATCGCCAACTTCCTGGAGCTGGCCCGGGAGGCCAACCGGCCCGGCTGGTGGCACCGCTTCCGCGACGTGCTGCCCGAGTGGTTCAGCGCCTTCGTCAGCCTGGAGGGCGAGGCCGAACTCATCCGCGCCTACGAACCGCACTACGTGCCCGGCCTGCTCCAGACCCCGCAGTACGCCGAGGCGGTGCTGCGCGCCGGGCGCCCGAACGCCTCCCAGGAGGAGATCGAGCGCGGGGTGGCGCTGCGCGTGGAGCGGCAGGCGCTGCTGGTCCGCGACCAGCCGCCGCTGCTGTGGGTCGTGATCGACGAGACCGTGCTCCGCCGCCCCATCGGCGGCCCCGAGGTGATGCGCGGCCAGGTCGACCGGCTGATCGAGGCCTGCGCCATGCCGCAGGTCCGGCTCCAGGTCATGCCGTTCGCCTCGGGCCCGCACCCGGCGATGTACGGCCCCTTCCACATCTTCCGCTTCCCCCTGCCGGAACTGCCGGACATCGCGTACGCGGAGAGCCTGATCGGCGCCGTCTACCTCGACGACCGCGAGGACGTCTCCCAGTTCCGCGAGGCCCTGGACCGCATGAGCGCCCAGGCCCTGCCGGCCGGGCCCACCCGCGACTTCCTCCAGGACGTCCGCGCCGGGCTCTGACCGCGCGCCGCCGCAATGGCGGCGGCGCCCTACGCCTCCGCGGCCGGCTCGGCGGCGAAGCGGTCGCGCAGCTCCCGCTTGAGGATCTTGCCGCTGGCGTTGCGCGGCAGCCCGTCCACGAGCACCACGCGCTTGGGGGTCTTGAAGCCGGCAAGACGTTCCCGCGCGAAGGCGATCAGCTCCTGCTCGGTGACGACGACGTTCTCGTGCGCCACGACGACGGCGGTGATCGCCTCGATCCAGCGCTCGTCCGGCAGGCCGACGACCGCGACCTCGGCGACCGCGGGGTGACCGTACAGCGCGTCCTCCACCTGGCGTGACGCCACCAGCACCCCGCCGGAGTTGATGACGTCCTTGACGCGGTCCACGACGGTGAAGTAGCCCTGCGCGTCCCGCACCGCCAGGTCCCCCGAGTGGAACCAGCCGTCGCGGAAGGCGTCCGCGGTCTCCTCCGGCTTGTCCCAGTAGCCCTCGCACAACTGCGGCGAGCGATAGACGACCTCGCCGGGCGTGCCGTCGGGAACGTCCTTGCCGGACTCGTCGACGACCTTCGCCTCCACGAACAGCACCGGCCGGCCGCAGGAGTCCATGCGGCCCAGGTGCTCGTCCGGCCCGAGGACGGTGGCAAGGGGCCCGATCTCGCTCTGCCCGAAGCAGTTGTAGAAGGCCAGCTCCGGCAGCCGTCCGCGCAGCCGCTCCAGTACCGGGACGGGCATGATCGACGCGCCGTAGTACGCCTTGCGCAGCGCCCCCAGGTCACGGGTGGCAAACTGCGGGTGGTTGGCGAGCGCGATCCACACCGTGGGCGGCGCGAAGAGGCTGTCGGCGCGGCCGGCCTCGACCGCGTCGAACACCGCCACGGGATCGGGGGCGGCAAAAATGGTGTTCTCCGCGCCGACCGCCAGGTAGGGCAGCAGGAAAACGTGCATCTGCGCCGAGTGGTACAGCGGCAGCGAGTGCAGGGGCCGGTCGGTCTCCTTCAGGTCCAGCGCGACGATGGCGCTGACGTATTCGTGCACAAGGGCGCGGTGCGTCATCATCGCGCCCTTGGGGAGGGCCGTGGTGCCCGAGGTGTACAGCAGTTGGGCCAGGTCCTCACTGCGCGGCGGCGTCAGGTCGTCGGCGGGCGCGGCGGCCGCCAGCCGGGCGAGCAGGCTGTCCTCGGTGTCGCGCAGGGCGAGGGTGCGCACACCCGCGGGCAGCCGCCCGGCGAGCGCGGGGTCGGTGAGAACCAGGGCGCTGCCGGACTGCTCCACGAGGTAGCGCAGATCCTCCCCCTCCAGGTGGTGGTTGACGGGCACGTGCACCAGCCCGGCCCGCGCGCACCCGAGGAAGCCGAGGAGGTAGGCGTCCGAGTTGTGGCCGAAGGAGGCGACGCGGTCGCCCGGCCGCAGGCCCTGGCCGAGGAGCACGGCCGCGGCCGAGGAGACGGCGTCGTCCAGTTCCCGGTACGTCCAGGCGCGGTCGGCGAAGCGCACCGCCGTCCGCTCCGGTACGCGGCGCGCGCTGCGCCGCAGGACTCCGTCGACCGTGTTGCCGTGCGTCGTCGCCACCATGGCGTCAGCGTGGCATCTCCGCCAGCCTCCTGGCGAGATCCTCGACGTGGTCGTGCCAGGCGTCGAGGGCGGCGGAGCGCCGGCCGGCGAACTCCGCGGAACCGGTCTGGGTGAGGATCAGCCGGGCCCCGTGGCCGGTCCCCTCGGTCAGCTCCCAGCGCACCGTGCCCCCGTGCCGGCCGTCCTGGTCCCAGGCGTACGCCAGCAGGACCGGCGCCCGCACCTCGGACACCGGGCCGTGGCCGAACTCCCCGGCCGCGAAGCCGCTCGGCACGGTGCCGCCGACCTCGGGGGCGACGACCTTGCCGAGCAGGGTCCGCCAGACCTTCGCGGCGGGCTGGGTGAGCTGCCGTTCGAAGCGCACCTGCCAGCCCTCCGCGTCGTCCGCGACGGTTTCAGCGGCCGCGATGGGTTCGACGGTCCCCCGGTCCAGCCCGAACTCCCCGACGAAGTGCTCGTGCTTGGCGTTGATGTCCCCGGGCGGGGGCGCGGGGCGGCCGTCCAGGGCGGGGTCGATGCCGGCGATGCACGTGTCCCAGCCGGAGGCGAAGCTGGCCGCGCCGGGACGGTCGGCGAAGGTATGGGTGAGGGTGAGCACGGACCCGGTGGCCGCGGGCTCCACCTCCCAGCGCAGCAGGTCGTCGCCCCAGGTGTAGGCGAGCACGCGGGGCGGGTCGACCTCGGTGACCTCTCCGTCGAGATCGGGCATCTCGCCGTGCCGGAAGACGAAGCGCACCTTGCCGCCGGGCCGCAGCTCCATCTCGACGTCGGAGGGGAACCAGTGCGAAAGGTGCCCGGGTTCGGTCAGCGCCCGCCAGACCTTCTCCGGCGGGTGGGCGAGCCGGCGCACCATGCGCAGGGCCGTGCGGCCGTCCGCGGTGGTGGTCAGGGTCTGGGTGCTCTCGCTGGTCATCGGGGTTCCTCCGTCTCGTCGGGCATGGCGTCCAAGTGCCGCTCCAGCGCGTCGAGTCCGTCGCCCCAGAGCCTGCGGTAAGGGGTGAGCCAGGCGTCGACCTCGCGCAGCGGCTCGGGACGCAGCTCGTACCACCTGCGCTGCGCCTCGGCGCGCACCCGCACCAGGCCGGCATCGCGCAGCACTCTCAGGTGCTTGGAGGTGCCGGGCTGGCTCAGGCCCAGCTGCTCGGTGAGTTCGCCGACCAGCCGGGGCCGCTCCAGGAGCAGGTCCAGAATGCGACGCCGGGTGGGTTCCGCGAGCACGTCAAAGGGGATGGGCACCCTTCGAACATACTCCCATGGATATATACGCGCAACGGCATGTACAGCGGAGGAGTAAACCTCCGCCAGGGTGCACTCGGGAGGCACGCGGGGCGCGGCAGGCGACCGTACGCGCTCTGGTGGTGACGCCAGGTGAACGGCACAATGGCGCCCGTGACGATCACGACCGCCGAAGCGGACAAGGTTCTGGCCGACAACTTCGCCCCCTGGGTGCGGGATCTGGGCCTGACGGTCGAGGAGACCGGTGAGCGCCACGCGATCCTGCGGCTGCCGTGGTCGGACCGGCTGGCCCGCGAGGGCGGCGGCCTGTCCGGCCAGGCGCTGATGGCGGCCGCCGACACCGCGACCGTGATCGCGGTGTCCGCCGCACGAGGCGGCTTCGGCCCGATGACGACCGTCCAGCAGTCGACGACCTTTCAGCGCGCCGTCGTGGACGCGGACGTCCTCGTCACCGCCCGGGTCACCAAGCTGGGCCGGCGGCTGGGGTTCATCGACGTCGAGATGACACCGGTGGGGGCCACGGAACCCGCGGCCCACGCGACCACTGTGTACGCCTTCCCCGGCTGATCGGCCCGGCCGGCGGTCGCGGACGGGGGGCAGTTCTTCACCCGATCTTCGCCGTGCGGAGCCCCGATCCCACCCTCGCGCGGCGTGGTGCACCTGCACCATGTCGCCCACGGGAAACGATTGACCTCCCATCAGACATCAGATGAACGGCGTCCAGCTGGGGTGACGATGAGCCGACGTGGGGGCCGGGTACGCCTGGCGATCTCCGTGGTCCTGGCGCTGGGCACGCTGCTGGCAGGTGCCGGCGGGGCGGTCGCGGCCACCGGCAAGGGCGTGCGCTACACGTCGCGCACGACGCTCACAACGGGCGTGGACTACCGGACGTTCGGCTACGCCGGGGCCCACGGCATCGCGCGCGGCCACCTGCTGACGGTGGACCTGCGCCGCCGCGACCTGTCCGTGGACCTGCTGTACCCGGGCTCCGTCGCGGCGCGCGGCACGGTGTCCCGACTGGCCGACGCGGCGCACGCCGTGGGCGGGATCAACGCGGACTTCTTCCACATGAGCGAGACCCAGCACCCAGGGGTCCCGGTGACCGGCGCCCCGGTCGGCCCGGCGGTCACGCACGGCCGGCAGCTCAAGGCCGCGGTGCCCGCGAGTCAGCGCTTCGGGCCCTCGCTGCCGCCCGGCACCTCCACCGAGAACGTGCTCGGCGTCGGCTTCGACCGCAAGGCCCGCATCGACCGGCTCCACCTGACGGGCACGGTGCGCGCCGGCCTGAGCACCGTCCCGCTGCGCGGATTCAACCAGTACGCCCTGCCGCAGAACGGCGTCGGCGCCTACACCGCCGACTGGGGCACCGCCTCGCGCCGGCGGGCGGTCTGCGGCAGCGACGTCCGCCGGGCCGATCCGTGCGGCAAGGACACCTACGAAGTGACCGTCCGGAACGGCCGGGTCACGAGAGTGAGCACCACCCCGGGCCGCGGCACGATCCCCCCGGGGACCGTCGTGCTGCTCGGCCGCGAGGACGGGGCGCGCGCCCTGCGCGCGCTCGTGCCGGGCCGGCCGGTGGTCGTGCAGAGCCGACTGCTGCCCGTCTCCCACCACGCCGGCTTCCGCTTCGCCGTCGGGGGATACCCGATCCTGCGCGACCGCGTCCCGCTGGCAGGACTGGAGAACGGCACGGCGGCGACCCGCACGGCCGCGGGCGTCGGCAACGGCGGGCAGACCCTCTACCTGATGGCCCTGGACGGCAATGCCGAGAGCGGCGCGGGGCTGACGGTGCGTGAACTGGCCGGCCTGATGTACGCCCTCGGCACCGACTCGGCCGTCAACCTCGACGGCGGCGGCTCCTCCACCCTGGTCACCCGCTCCCCCGGCGCGCCCCGCGTCACCGTGCGCAACCACCCCGCCGGCGGGGTGGAGCGCGCGGTCGCCAACGGCATCGGCGTGTTCACGACCCGCCGCTGAGCCCGGGCCGCCCTGGGAGCAGGCGCGACGGGTGCGGGCGCGACGAGACCTCAGTCCCCCATGCCGGGTGCGCCCCAAAGGGGGAACCAGCGGGTGAGGTCCTCCTCCACGCGCAGGTCGTTGCCCAGCAGGCCGGCCACCTGCAACTCCAGCGCGTTGTCCCGCTTCTGCTCGCCGGGGCGGACGCAGAGCGGATAGAACGTGCCGCGCTTGTAGAGGTAGACCAGTGCCAGCGGCCGACCGGAGTCGTCCCGGAAGGCGGCCAGCGAGCAGAGGAGTTGCGGCCCGAAGCCGTGGCTCTCCAGAGCAGAGTTGACCGCGTGCAGATCGCCGACCAGCGCCGGCATGTCGTCCGCGGGGTGGCGCGCCACGAGCCAGGTGTAGCCGTAGGCGTCCCGCGTGGACTCGACGGGGACGCCGCCCTGCCCGGTGTCGAGGTCGAGCAGTGCGCGGACGTCCTGCTGGACCTCGGCGAAGGCGCCGCCCTCGACGGCGGCGAAGCACACCGAGCCGACCCCGGTCGGCCGGAATCCGGCGCCGGCCTCCAGTGTCACGGCGGCCGAAGGCAGCCCGAAAAGCTGGTCCAGGTCGGGCTTGACGGGCTTGCTGCGGCCGAGCAGCGCGTCGAACAGCCCCATCAGCGCCGCCCCAGTTCCGCGGAGATCCGGCCGAGCTGCGCCAGCCGCTGCTCCAGGGTGGGGTGCGTGGACAGCAGCTGCGCCAGGCTCTGACCGCCGGCGAGGGCGGGCGCGAAGTAGAAGGCGTTGAACGGCTGCGCCTTGCGCAGGTCCTCCGTCGGGATGCGCGCCATCTGACCGGTGACCTTGGTGAGCGCGGAAGCGAGCGAGGAGGGGCGCCCGGTGAGCATCGCGGCGGAGCGGTCGGCGGACAGCTCGCGGTAGCGCGACAGCATCCGTGTGAGCAGGAAGCTGACCGCGTACACGATGGCGCTGACCAGCGGTATCAGGATGACGATGATGGTCGTGCCGGGATCGCGGCTGCTGCGGCCGAGACCGCCCCACAGCCCGATCCGGGTGATCATGCCGGCGAGTACGCCCAGGAACGACGCGATGGTCATCACCACGACGTCCCGGTGGGCCACATGGGAGAGCTCGTGGGCGATGACGCCCTCCAGCTCGTCGGGCTCCAGCCGGCGCAGCAGGCCGGTGGTGGCGCACACCAGGGCGGCCTTCTCGTTGCGGCCGGTGGCGAAGGCGTTGGGCACGTCGCTGTCGGCGATCGCGACCCGCGGCTTGGGCATGTCGGCCAGGGCGCAGATGCGGTCCACGACGCCGTGCAGCTCGGGTGCCTGCTCGGGGGTCACCTCACGGGCGCCCATGCTGAAGGCGGCGATCCGGTCGCTGAACCAGAACTGGGCGATGAACAAACCGCCGGCCACGATCAGGATCAGCGGCCAGGCACCGCGCAGCAGGGCCAGGAGTGCGCCGACGAAGACCACGTACAGCAACCCGATCATGAACATGGTGACCACCATGCGCGTGGTCAGCCCCTTGTCGGGGGCGAAACGGGTCCTGTCCATGGCCCCTCCCGTGTTCTCGGGCCGCCGGCCGCGGCGTCGTGCTCCGCTTCGATTGTGCCTCCACGGAGGCGCGAACGGCGGGGTCGCGACGGCGCGGCCGGAGTACGGGATCAGCGTGCCGCGTCGAGCGTCAGCTTGCCGTAAGTGCGCCGGGCCCGGAGGTCCTCGTGCGCCCGGGCGACCTCGGAGAGCGGGTAGACGCCGCCCTCCTGCGGCCGCAGCCGGCCGTCGGCGGTCATCGCCAGCAGCTCGGCCATGGGCTCGCGGTACATGCCGGGGCGGCCCAGGCAGTGCATCAGCCAGAAGCCGACGACCGCACGCGAGCGGCCCATGAGCTGGGCGGCCTGCACGGGCGTGGGCGGCACCCGGGAGGCGAGGCCGTAGGTGACCAGGCGGCCGAAGGGGGCCAGCGCGGCGAGCGAGGCGTCGAAGACCGGGCCGCCGGTCATCTCCAGGACGATGTCGACCTTCTTGCCGCCGTTGGCCTCGGTCAGGCGCTCCTTGAGCCCCTCGGCGGCGCCGTCCAGGGCGACGTCGGCGCCCAGTTCGAGGGCCAGGTCGCGCTTCTCCTTGGAGGAGGCGGTGGCGATGACCCGGCCCGCGCCGAACTCCTTGGCGAGCTGGACGGCGAGCGAGCCGGTACCGCCCGCGGCCGCGTGCACGACGACGGACTCGCCCTCGGCGATCCGGGCGGAGGTGCGCAGCAGGTGCCAGGCGGTGAGCCCCTGGACGACCAGGGCGAGCGCCTGCCCGTCGGTGACGCCCTCGGGGATGTCATGGGCGAGGAACTCCTCGACGACGGCCTTCTCGGCGTAGCCGCCGTTGTCGGTCAGGGCGACCACGCGGCGGCCGTCCGGGGTGCGGCCGGCGACCTCGGCCCCGGGGACCAGCGGCAGGGTGGCCTTGGAGAGATAGGAGTTCTCGACCATGTGGGTATCGGCGTAGTTGACGCCCGCCGAGGTGACCTCGACCAGGAGCTGTCCGGGTCCGGGCACGGGGTCGGGCAGCTCCACCTGCCGCAGCACCTCAGGCCCGCCGAACTCGGTGATCTGGATCGCGCGCACCGCGACTCCCTCCGCTTGCGTACGTACGTCGTGTCGTCCGGGACGACGATATCCCGGAACACCGACCAGTCGGTATGTATGCACGGCGGAACCGCCGGGACCGGCCGCGCCGGCCTGCCGGAGCGGTGCCGCCAGGGGCCGCCGGCCCGGTTGTCCACAGGCGTCCGGCAGGTGTCTTGACGCACGGCCCGGATGATGGATTACTGGTCCCGCCGGAGGCTACCGAACGATCGGTTGGGAAGGGTGGGGGCCATGGGCGCCATGGGCGAAGGGTTTCTGGACGCGGCCGAGCGGATGACCCGGCAGGAGCTGGAGGCCGTGCAGCTGCGGCGCCTTCAGGGCACCCTGCGGCACGCGTACGACAACGTGGCGTTCTACCGGTCGTCCTTCGACAAGGCCGGCGTCCGCCCCGAGGACTGCCGCACACTGGCGGACCTGGCCCGTTTCCCCTGCACCACGAAGGCCGATCTGCGGGATCAGTACCCGTACGGCATGTTCGCCGTCCCGGAGTCGCGGATCCGCCGGATCCACGCGTCCAGCGGCACCACCGGCCTGCCGACCGTCGTCGGGTACACCGAGCGGGACCTGGAGACCTGGTCCGACGTGGTGGCCCGGTCCCTGCGGGCCGCCGGCGCCCGGCCGGGCGACAAGGTGCACATCGCCTACGGGTACGGCCTGTTCACCGGCGGTCTGGGAGCGCACTACGGGGCGGAGCGGCTGGGATGCACCGTGATCCCGGCCTCCGGCGGCATGACCGCGCGGCAGGTGCGGCTCATCCAGGACCTTCGCCCCGAGATCATCATGGTGACGCCGTCCTACATGCTCACCCTGCTCGACGAGTTCGAGCGCCAGGGCGTCGATCCGCGCTCCACCTCACTGCGCGTCGGCGTCTTCGGCGCCGAGCCGTGGACGGAGGCGATGCGACAGGAGATCGAGGAGCGGGCCGGTATCGACGCGGTGGACATCTACGGCCTGTCGGAGGTGATCGGCCCCGGGGTGGCGCAGGAGTGCGTGGAGGCCAAGGACGGCCTGCACATCTGGGAGGACCACTTCCTCCCGGAGATCGTGGACCCGGTCACCGACGAGGTCGTGCCCGCCGGCGACAGCGGCGAGCTGGTCTTCACCTCGCTCACCAAGGAGGCCATGCCGGTCATCCGTTACCGCACGCGCGACCTCACCAGACTGCTGCCCGGCACGGCCCGGCCCGCCTTCCGGCGGATGGAGAAGATCACCGGGCGCTGCGACGACATGATCATCCTGCGCGGTGTCAATCTCTTCCCCACCCAGGTCGAGGAGATCGTGCTGCGCACCGCGGGCGTCGCCCCGCACTTCCAGCTGCGCCTGACCCGCACCGGACGGCTCGACGAGCTCACGGTGCGCGCCGAGGCCCGTCCCGACGCCGACGCACAGGCGCGCGCGGCGGCGGCCGAGGCCATCGGGCGCGGCGTGAAGGAGGCCGTCGGCGTCACGGTGGCCGTGGAGATCACCGACCCCGAGACCCTGGAGCGCTCCGTCGGGAAGATACGCCGCGTCGTGGACGAGCGCGCGCGGTAGCGCGGGGGCGCCGCGCGCACGTCATCGCACCGAGCTCATCGGCCCGGCGGCTGAACGGTGCGGGTCCCGGCCACGTATGGTCGGGCACAGGTACGGCCGGGGCAAGGCGAGGGGAGCGCCTCACGGCGACGCGGGCGACCGCGCCAACCGGAAGGGCGTATGAGCATGGTGCGGCGCATCCCAGTGCGTCAGATCCTCGCCGTGGTGCCGCTGCTGCTGGTCGCCGTCGTCGTGCTGCGCGAGTGGCCGACCGTCGGCGCCGGCACCGACCGGCTGGGCTCCGCCGACCGCGAGTGGCTGCTCGCGGCGGGCGCGGCGACCCTGCTGGCCTGGGTGTGCTCGGCCGCCGCGCAGCAGGGCGCGGTGCTCGAACAACTCCCGGCGGGGCGGCTGCTGGCCACACAGTTCGCGGCCTCCGCGGTCAACCACATCCTGCCGGCCGGCGTCGGCGGCAACGCCGTCAACCTGCGCTTCCTCCTGCGCTGCGGCCTGTCCCCCAGCCGTTCGGCGGCAGCGCTCGCGGTACGGGCACTGGCCGCCTGCGTGGTGCGCGTGGGGCTGCTCGCGGCCTTGCTGGCGGTCTTCCCGCACGCGCTCGACCTGCACAAGGTGGTCCCCCCGCGGGCCCACCACGCGCTCGCCCTGGCAGCCGGCGCGGCGCTGTTCGCCGTGCTGGCGGTCCTGCTGTCGGTCCGCCAGATCCGGCGCCTGCTCACCTCCTTCCTCGGCACGGTCGTCTCCGACGTCCGCGCCGTGCACGGCAGTTCCTCGCGCGCGGCGGCGTTGTGGACCGGTTCGCTGGCCTTCCCCGTGATGCACGCGACGGTGCTCGTGGCGGTCGTCCGGGCCCTGCACGCGCCGGTGCCGGCCGGGCACGTCGCCCTGGCGTACCTCGCCGGGAGCGCGGCCGCGGCACTGCTGCCGACGCCCGGCGGACTCGGTTCGCTGGACGTCGCGCTGGCCCTGGCACTGGTCACGGCCGGGGCGACCGGAGTGGCGGCGACCTCCGCGGTGCTCGCGTACCGGATCGTCACCGTATGGTTGCCGTTGCTGCCCGGTGTGCTGGTGCTCGCGGCCCTCGTCCGCCGGCGGGTGCTGTGAGCCATCCCCGGGAGGAAGACCAGTGCGTGTCCTTTACGGCCTGCTCGGTGCGCTGATCGTCGGGGGGACGTTCTCCTCGGTCCTGCGCACCCTGGTCATTCCCAGGCCGACCAGATCCGGCTTCACGCGCGCGGTCCACGCCGTGGTCCACGTCCCGTTCCAGTTCGTCGCCGACCGCTGCCGCACGCCCGAGGCCAAGGACCGCGTGCTCGCCCCGGTGGCGGCCGTGTCCATCCTGTTCAACCTGATCAGCTGGCTGATCGCGTTCTGGGCCGGGTACGCGTTGCTGCAGGCCTCCGTGAGCGACCTCGGCACGCTGGAGGCACTGCGGGAAGCCGGCTCCTCGCTGTTCACGCTCGGCTTCGCCAGCAGCCACCACGTGGACCTGACCGTCATCGACTTCTGCGCCGCCGCGACCGGGCCGATCACCATCGGCCTGCAGATCGGTTACCTGCCGACGCTGTACGCCGCCTACTCCCGCCGCGAGGCCGAGGTGACCCTGCTGCAGGCCCGGGCGGGCACCCCGCCCTGGGGACCGGAGATCCTGGCCCGCTACGCCCAGATCGGTGTGACCGACAGCCTGGCGGAGATGTTCCGCAACTGGGAGCGCTGGGCGGCCGAGGTCAGCGAGAGCCACACCAGTTACATAGTGCTGAGCCGCTTCCGTTCGCCGCAGCCGAACCGCAACTGGCTGGTCGCCCTCCTCGCGGTGATGGACGCCGCCGCCATGCAGCTCGCCCTCAACCCCGGCCGGCCCCAGGCCGAGGCGCGGCTGGCCCTGCGGGCGGGGTACGTGTGCCTGCGCGACATCGGCGACATCTGGCGGGTCAAGTACGACCCGGACCCCTCGCCGGAGGCGCCGATCCGGCTGACCTACGAGGACTTCGCGGCGGCCGTCGCGCACGCCGCCGCGAACGGCTACCCGCTGGAGCGCACCCCGGAGGAGGCCTGGCCGCACTTCCGCGGCTGGCGGGTCAACTACGAAGAGCTCGCCTATCGCTTCGCGTACCTCTTCGACGCGGTCCCGGCGCCCTGGTCCGGTCCGCGCCGCACTCTGGAAGAGACGATGATGCCGATCACCCCGGTCGACCGCCGGCCGGCCGGCCCCGCTTCCGGCGCCGGCCCCGGCCCCGGCCCCAGCATGGCTTAGGTCGACAAGGCGACATCGGTCGACTTCACCAGGGCGACGACCTCGGCGCCCTCGGAGAGGCCGAGTTCGTCCAGGGCCTCGCGGGTGATCACCGCGGTGAGCTCGCGATCACCCGCGAACCCCACCCGCACCGTCGCCATCGCCTGGCCCTCCGTCACCGCGGTCACGGTGCCGGGGATGCGGTTGCGGATGGTCAGGCCGCCGGGCAGCGGCGGCGTGGCGAGGGAGATCTCCGTCGCCTTGATCAGGACGGTCACACCACCGCCGGGAATGATGCCGAGTTCACGGACGGCCTCGGCGGTCACGGCGGCGGTGAAGGCGGGGCCGCCGCCGTCGAGGTGGACGGTGACCACGGCCATGACCTCGCCGGTGACCACCGAGTCGGCCTTCCCGTCGATCTGGTTGCGGATGCTCAGTGCCATGTGCCGCACCGTAAGCCCGCCCGGCGCCCGCCGCGGGGAACGACCCGCGCGCGGGCCCCGGGCGGAGGTGCGCCCGGGGCACGCGGGGCCGCCGGCGCCGTTCCGCGTCAGGCCGCCGGAACGGGCTGCGGCGGTACCGGGCCGACGTAGCGCGCCGCCGGACGGATGATCTTGCTGTCCTCCGCCTGTTCGAGGATGTTCGCCGACCAGCCGACGACGCGGGCGCAGGCGAAGGTCGGGGTGAACATCTCCCGCGGGAGGCCGCACAGTTCCATGACGACGCCCGCGTAGAACTCGACATTGGTGTGGAGCTCGCGGCCCGGTTTGAGCTCGGCGAGGATCGCCTCGACACGGGCCTCGACCTGGAGCGCGAAGTCGACCAGCGGACCGCCGAAGTCGCGGGCGATCTCCTGCAGCATGCGGGAGCGGGGGTCCTCCGTGCGGTAGACGGGGTGGCCGAAGCCCATGATGCGGTCGCCGGCGAGGACCCGTTCGCGGATCCAGGGGTCGATGCGGTCCGGGGTGCCGATCGCGTCGAGCGTGTCCAGCGCGCGGCTCGGCGCGCCGCCGTGGAGCGGGCCGGACAGCGCCCCCACGGCGCCGACGAGACAGGCGGCGAGGTCGGCGCCGGTGGAGGCGATGACGCGGCCGGTGAAGGTGGACGCGTTGAAGCCGTGGTCGACCGTGGAGATCAGATACCGCTCGATCGCCCGCGCGCGCACCGGGTCGGGCTCCCGCCCGGTGAGCATGTGGAGGTAGTTGGCGGCGAAGGGCAGGTCGTCGCGGGGCTCGACCGGCTCCAGTCCCTGCCCGAGCCGGTACAGGGCGGTGAGCAGGGTCGGCACGGCGGCGCTCGCGGCCAGGGCGTCGGTCAGCCGCCGTTCGGCGTCGATGTCGTACAGCGGGCGGAAGCCCGCGGCGGCGCCCAGCAGGGAGAGCGCGGTGCGCAGCCCGGCCAGCGGTCCGCTGAGCGCGCCGGAGCGGGCGATGGCGGGCAGCGCGTCCCGGATGTCACGCGGCAGCCGGCGCAGCGGCGCGACGCGGGCGGCGAAGGCGGCACGTCCGGCGGCGTCGGGGAGCGCGCCCAGCAGCATCAGATGCCAGACGTCCTCGAAGGTGCGGCTCCGGGCGAGTTCCACGGCCGAGTACTGGCGGTAGTGGTAGAAGCCCTCGGTGCCGCGGACGTCGCCGAGCGCGGTCTCGGTGACGACGACGCCCTTCAGGCCGCGGGGTACGCGGGGCGCGTCGGGGGTGACTGGCATGACGGTCACGGTGGTGTCCTCCTTCGAACGTGACTCGACCATCCACTATTGATTCAATGCACGTCAATATTGATTGAATCAACATGTGATGGGATGGAGTCATGACGACCGACGAACGGCTCACCACTCGGCAGGCAGCCGAACGGCTCGGCGTGAAGCCCGAGACGGTGTACGCCTACGTCAGCCGCGGCCTGCTCGACAGCCGTCGCGCACCGGACGGACGGGGCAGCACCTTCGACGCCCGGGAGGTCGACGCACTGGTCCACCGCACGCGCCGCCCCGCGCAGCGGCATTCCGGCGACGGGGCCGCGGGTGGGACCGGAAACGCTACGGGTGTGGGCGCCGTACGGACCGGCATCACGCTCATCGACGGCGACCACTGCTGGTTCCGCGGGGTCGACGCCACCGCGCTCGCCGAGCGGCACCGCTTCGAGGAGGCCGCGGACTGGCTGTGGACCGGGGAGATGACCCCGGGCACCCGGTTCACCGCACCGCGGGAGGCCCTTGCCGCCGCCCGCCGGGCGGTGGCCGCGCTGCCCGGCCACAGCGCCGCGATGGACCGGCTGCGCGCGGCCGCGGTCGCCATGGCGGCCGCCGATCCGCTGCGCTTCGACCTCGCCCCCGAGGCGGTGGTGGGGGTGGGGCGCACGCTGATCCCCGTCCTGGTCGACGCGCTCCCCGCGGCCGGGCAGGAGCATCGCGGAGAGGGACCGCTGGCCTGGCGGCTGTGGTCGCGGCTGACCGCCCGGCCGGCCGACGAGGCCTCACTGCGTGTCCTGGACGCGGCCCTCGTCCTCCTGATCGACCACGACCTGGCCGCCTCCACTCTCGCCGTACGCGTCGCCGCCTCCGCCCGCGCACACCCGTACGCGGTCGTCTCGGCGGGCCTCGGCGCCCTCGACGGCCCGCTGCACGGCGCCGCGAGCGGACTGGCCCACCGCATGCTCGCGGAGGTGCTGGAGCAGGGCAGCGCGGCCGTCGTCGTCGCCGGCCACCTGCGCACAGGGCGGAGCGTGCCGGGGCTCGGGCACCGCCTCTACCCGCGCGAGGACCCGCGCGCGGCCATGCTGTTCCGGCTGCTCCAGGACGTGCCCCACGCCGCCCCGGCCCTCGGCGCCGCCCGCGAGGTCGTCGCCACCGCGTCCCGTGACACTCCCCTGCACGCCAACGTCGACCTCGCGCTGGCCGTACTCTCCGTCTCCTGCGGCATGCGTCCCGAGGCCGGCGAGACCGTGTTCTCCGTCGCCCGCACGGCGGGCTGGATCGCCCACGCCCTGGAGGAGTACGAGGAAAGCCCCCTCCGCATGCGCCCCAGCGGCCACTACGTGGGTCCCCGCCCGCCCCGTCCGGTGCCGTAGCGGTGAACCGTTGGCACGGCTCGTGAAGTTCCTCAGGGAATGGGGACTTGGCGCGTGCCGGGCCGTTCGGTCGGGGTGAAGCCGACACGCCGCCCTGCCGAACGATTGGACCGCCGAATCATCCGCGCCGCGAACCATCCCGTTGGGGAGCGGTTGGCTAGAATCGGGATCATGACCTCACAGGCCTCCGCGCCCGCCGCGCCCGCCGCGCCCGCCGTGCCCGACCTCACCGGCCTGCTGCAGCACGCCAGCCACGCACTCACCAACCGCCTGGCCACCGCCCTCGGCGAGATCGGCCTCAGCCCGCGCGGTTACTGCGTGCTCCTGCACGCGCAGCCCGGCCTCATGACGCAGGCACAGCTCGCGGAGGTCTCGCAGCAGGACAAGACCACGATGGTCGTCACCGTGGACGAGTTGGAGCGGGCCGGTCTCGCCGAGCGGCACCCCTCCCCCACCGACCGCCGGGCCCGGATCATCACGGTCACCGACGCCGGCTGCGCGCTGGTCGCCCGCGGGCAGCAGATCACCGCGCGGGTGCACGGAGAGGTCCTGGAGGCCCTTCCGGACGCCGAGCGGGCGGTGTTCGTCGCCGCGTTGCAGCGCCTGGTCGGCGGGCATCTGGCCACCACCATGGATTCCCCCCGTCCTGTGCGCCGCGCGAGGCAGCCACGCCAGTAGGCTCGGAACGTGAGCGACAAAGGGCCCTTCGAACGGGGCACCGACGGTCCGAAGGTGATCGTGGCCGGGGTGGACGGGAGCGAGTCGTCGTGGCGGGCGGCCGCGTATGCCGCCGGGCTGGCACGGCGGCAGAGGTCGCTGCTGGCCGTCGTCTACGTCCAGCCGGTCCTGGCCACGGGCGCGGCGTTCGGCGCACCGGTCGCCGAGGCCACCGCGGGGATCGCCGACGAGATCAAGACGGAGATAGAGAAGGCCGTGCACAGGCTGCGCGGGGACTTCGACGTGCGTTGGGAGTTCCACACCTTCCTGGGCGACGCCTTCAGTGGCCTGTCGAAGGCGGCCGACGACCTCAAGGCCGACGCGGTCGTGGTCGGCGCCTCCGAGAAGGCGGGGCACCGGATCATCGGCTCGGTGGCGGTGCGCCTGGTCAAGGTGGGCCGCTGGCCGGTGACGGTCGTGCCCTGAGGCCGGTGCCCGTCGCGCCGCGCCGCGCCGAGGCGGTCGCCCCCGCCACACGGTGAGCGGCACGGCCGGACGCGGCCCGCACGGCCACCGGCACCCCTGCCAGCGCTCCCGGCGCGGGCCCGGGCCCGGGCGAGTCGTACGGAATAGCGGCCTTGCGCCTTCGGTTAGGGTCATTGGGTTCCGACCGACGGTGCCCCGGAAGCAGGTAAGGGAAGCATGGCCACTGTTGAGCTGACCAAGGACAACTTCGACGAGGTCGTCTCCGCCAACGACTTCGTGCTGATCGACTTCTGGGCGTCCTGGTGCGGCCCGTGCCGGATGTTCGCCCCGGTCTACGAGGCCGCGGCGAAGGAGAACACCGACCTCGTCTTCGGCAAGGTCGACACGGAGGCCCAGCAGGAGCTGGCCGCCGCGTTCCAGATCCAGTCGATCCCGACCCTGATGATCATCCGCGACAAGGTCGCGGTCTTCGCCCAGCCGGGAGCGCTGCCGGCCCCGGCCCTCGAGGACCTGATCAAGCAGGCCCGCGGGCTGGACATGGACGAGGTTCGCAAGTCCATCGCCGAGGGCGAGTCGGCCCCGAAGTCCTGACGCCTCCTGACGTCTGACGCATCGCCAGTCGCGGTCGGACGCCGAGCCGCACGTCGGGGGTGGACCCGGGACAACAGCCGGGACCACCCGCCGCGGCTCGGCGTCGCCGCGCCGTCTGGGCGTTTCATCCCCTTCCGTCCGAAAAGTCACGCTGAAGACGCCGGATCGGCTGGCTGGTTTTCGCCCCCTGAACCTCGGTACGCAGGAGCGCCCGCCGCGCGCCCTGCGGGGGGGGGAGAGAGAGACCCCGGCGGGCGCCACGGATGCCGGGCCCGGTGGGGCGGCAGGGGCAGTTCCTCGGCAAGATCAACACTTCAGGGCTGTGACCTGCACATACGCCCGCTCCGGATGCGCGGATCGGGGGTCGGGGCCACCCTTGTTGATGACCGGAACGCAGGAGCGCCCACCGGCGCGGGCGAACCTTACGTATCTCGGACGTTCGCCGGGGCGCTCTTGAGCGGTGTGCGCCGAACGGCTTAGGTGGTACGGACACGCGGTAGACGCGTGGTACACACCACCACCTTCGACGGGAGGTCCAGGCCATGCCCGCCACCAGTCAGCACACGGGGACATCAGAACCGATCACCGAGACCGCGGCGGAAGACCATATCCAGGGCATCTGTTTCAAGACGGGTCCCCCGCGCCACATAGGCGTGGAACTGGAGTGGTTTCTTCACGACCCGCACGACCCGGCCCGCCCGGTCGGTCCCGCTCGGCTCACCGCCGCCGTGGACGGACTGCGGACCCTCTTCCTCCGCTCCCGGCTCACCACAGAGCCCGGCGGACAGCTGGAGCTCAGCTCGCTGCCCGCCACCTCGCTGACCGCGTGTGTGAACGCCGCGGCGGCGGACCTCGAATCCGTACGCCACCGGCTCCGCCAGGACGGCTTGGCGCTGGCCGGGCACGGCCACGATCCGTGGCGCCGGCCGCGCCGGCTGCTGGACGAGCCGCGCTACGCGGCCATGGAGACGTACTTCGACCGGGCCGGGCCCGCCGGCCGGTCCATGATGTGCTCCACCGCCTCGGTACAGGTCTGCCTGGACTCCGGCACGGCGGAACCGGGCCCCTTCGGACTCGGCAGACGCTGGCTGCTGGCCCATCTGCTGGGCGCCGTACTCGTCGCCGCCTTCGCCAATTCGCCGCTCAGCGGCGGCCGTCCCACGGGCTGGAAGTCCACCCGGCAGGCGGTGTGGGCCGCGCTCGACCCGGGCCGCACCCTGGCACCGGCGGCAGGGCCCGATCCGCGGGCCGCGTGGACCGCGTACGCCCTCGACGCGCCGGTGCTGTGCATCCGCGGCGACGAGGCGCCGTGGACGGTGCCGGAGGGGCTCACCTTCCGGCAGTGGGTCCGCAGCGGTGTGCACCGGCCGCCCACCGCGGCCGATCTCGACTACCACCTGTCGACCCTGTTCCCGCCGGTGCGGCCGCGCGGCTACTTGGAGCTGCGCATGATCGACGCGCAGTCCGGCCGGGACGGCTGGATCGTGCCGCTGGCCGTGGCCACGGCGCTCTTCGACGACGCCGCCGCCTCCGAGATCGCCTACCGCGCGGTCAAGCCCCTCGCCGACGCGGCCGGTGCCGGTCCGGCGCCGCGCAACCCGCTGTGGCGGCGCGCCGCCCGCCACGGGCTGGCCGACCCCGAGCTCCACGCCACCGCCGTCACCTGCTTCGCCGCGGCCCGCGAGGCGCTGCCCCGCCTCGGGGCGAGCGACGACGTGCAGGCCCTGGTGGCCGACTTCACCGAGCGTTTCGTCCTGCGCGGCCGCTGTCCCGCCGACGACCTGCTCGACGCCTTCCTGACCAAGGAGAACCACTCGTGACCGCACCCGCTCTCGACCCCGAGGCGCTCCGACGGCGGGCGCTGGACGCGCTCGTCACCGCCCGTGAGCGCACCCGCGGACTGACCACCTGCGTCGACGACCACGAGCTCACGGCACAGCACTCCCCCCTGATGTCACCGCTGGTGTGGGATCTGGCCCACATCGGCAACCAGGAGGAGCAGTGGCTGTTGCGGACCGTCGGCGGCCGTGAGGCGCTGCGGCCCGACATCGACCCGATCTACGACGCCTTCGAGCACCCGCGTTCCGAACGGCCCACGCTGCCGCTACTGCCGCCCGCGGAGGCGCACGCGTACGCCTCCGACGTGCGTGGGCGGGTGCTGGACATCCTGGAGCGCGCACCGCTGCACGGCGGCGACCGGCTGACCGACGCGGGTTTCGCCTTCGGCATGATCGCGCAGCACGAGCAGCAGCACGACGAGACGATGCTCATCACCCACCAGTTGCGCCGCGGCCCCGTCGCGCTGGCCTCCCCGGCGCCCGCCGCGGCGCCCGCGGACGCGGCGCTGCTGCCCGCAGAAGTCCTGGTGCCCGGCGGCCCCTTCACCATGGGCACCTCCACGGAGCCGTGGGCGCTGGACAACGAGCGTCCCGCGCACAGCCGGGACGTGCCGCCGTTCTTCATCGACACGGTCCCGGTGAGCAACGGCGCGTACACGGCCTTCATCGAGGACGGCGGCTACGAGGACGAGCGCTGGTGGACGCCGGCCGGCTGGGCGCACGTGCGCGAACACGGTCTGTTCGCGCCCCTGTTCTGGCGCCGCGAGGGCGGGGCGTGGCTGCGCCGCCGCTTCGGGGCGACCGAGCCGGTACCGGCCGCGGAGCCCGTGCTGCACGTGTGCTGGTACGAGGCGGACGCCTACGCCCGCTGGGCGGGGCGCCGGCTGCCGACGGAGACCGAGTGGGAGAAGGCCGCGCGGCACGACCCCGCGACCGGCCGCTCGCGCCGCTACCCCTGGGGTGACGCGGAGCCGGCGCCGGAGCTGGCCAACCTGGGCCAGCGCCATCTGCAGCCCGCCCCCGTGGGCAGCTATCCGGCCGGTGCCTCGCCGCTCGGCGTCCGACAGATGATCGGCGACGTGTGGGAGTGGACGGCGAGCGACTTCCTGCCGTACCCGGGCTTCGCCCCGTTCCCGTACAAGGAGTACTCGGAGGTGTTCTTCGGCTCCGACCACAAGGTGCTGCGCGGCGGTTCGTTCGCCGCCGACGCGGTCGCCGTCCGGGGCACCTTCCGCAACTGGGACTACCCGATCAGGCGGCAGATCTTCTCGGGCTTCCGCACGGCCCGCGACGCGCGTCCGGAGACGGCGTGACGGCCCCCGGGGACGGGACGGCCCCCTGATGTGCCGTCACATCGCTTACATCGGGCCGCCGGTGGCGTTGCGGGACGTCGTGATCGACCCCCCGCACTCGCTGTACCGGCAGTCGTGGGCGCCGCGCCGCCAGAAGTACGGCACGGTCAACGCCGACGGCTTCGGTCTCGGCTGGTACGCGCCGGGCGACCCGGTTCCGGCGCGCTACCGGCGGTCGGGGCCGATCTGGGACGACCCGTCCTTCGCGGACGTGTGCCGGGTGACGCGCTCCGGCGCGCTGCTCGGCGCGGTGCGCGACATCACGGAGGGATCGGCCGCCGACGAGTCCGCCACCGCCCCGTACACGGCGGGGCCGTGGCTGTTCAGCCACAACGGCGCGCTGCGCGGCTGGCCGCACTCGGTGGCCGAGGCCGCCCGCACGCTGCCGGCCGAGGAGTTGCTGACCCTGGAGGCGCGCTGCGACTCCGCGCTGGCCTGGGCCCTCATCCTGCACCGGCTGAAGGACGGCGCGCCCCCCGACGAGGCGCTGGCCGACACGGTCGGCCGGCTCGCCGCCCTGACCCCCGATTCCCGGCTCAACTTCCTTCTCAGCGACGGCCGTTCCATCGCCGCCACTGCCTGGGGCGACACCCTGTGGTATCTGGCGGAGCCCGGCCGCAGCGTCGTCGTGGCCTCCGAGCCGTACGACGACAGTCCCCGCTGGACCGAGGTCCCCGACCGCCATCTGCTGTACGGCGATCCCACCGAGGTCCTGCTGATCCCGCTCAAGGAGCCGCACCTGTGAGCCCCTTCACTCTCACTCGCACCCTGCCCGCAGACGCCACGGCGGCCGCCCTGCGCTCCGACGTGGCGTACGGGCTGAACCGCAGCCCCAAGCAGCTCCCGCCCAAGTGGTTCTACGACGCCCACGGCAGCGAGCTGTTCGAGGAGATCACCCGGCTGCCCGAGTACTACCCGACCCGTGCCGAGCGGGAGATCCTGACCGCCAGAGCGGCCGAGATCGCCCGCGCGACCGGGGCCCGCACCCTGGTCGAGCTCGGTTCCGGCTCGTCGGAGAAGACCCGCCTGCTCATCGACGCCCTGGGCACCCCCCTGACCTACGTGCCCGTCGACGTCAGCGAGTCGGCGCTCCGCGGCGCCGGGGAGGCCCTGCTCGCCGACCACCAGGACCTGAGCGTCCACGCCCTGGTCGCCGACTTCCAGCACGGCCTCGCGCTGCCGCAGACCCCGGGGCCGCGCCTGGTGGCGTTCCTCGGCGGAACCATCGGCAACCTCCTGCCCGACGAACGCGCCCGCTTCCTCGGGTCCGTCCGCGCCCTGCTCTCGCGCGGCGACGCGCTGCTGCTCGGCACGGACCTCGTCAAGGACGAGGCGACCCTCGTGGCCGCCTACGACGACGCGCAGGGCGTCACGGCAGCGTTCAACAAGAACGTCCTGTCCGTGATCGACCGGGAGCTCGGTGCCGATTTCGACCCGGCCGACTTCGAGCACGTGGCCCTCTGGGACCGCGAGCACGAGTGGATCGAGATGCGGCTGCGGGCCCGCGGGAACGTCACCGTGAAGGTGCCGGCGCTGGATCTCACGGTCGACTTCGCGCGCGGTGAGGAGATGCGCACCGAGGTCTCCGCCAAGTTCCGCGAGGAAGGCATCCGCACCGAACTCGCCGCCGCGGGGCTCACTCTCCAGCACTGGTGGACCGACCGCGAGGCGCGCTTCGCCCTCTCCCTGGCCTTCCCGGCCTGATCCCGGCAACCGAGGCGGGGGGGGGGGGGGGGGGCCCACGCCCCCCGCCACGTGGGGGGGGGGGCGGTGGGGGGCCGGGGGCCGACC